>CAVFBE010000001.1:0-3565 GCA_963620745.1 Muribaculaceae bacterium
GGCATTAACACTTCTGCCGACATTGGATTGTATGTTGACCTTCCGGAACAGGTTACTAAGTGGATCAACAATGATGCCATCGGTACAATTTGGTCAAACCTTGACGAGAAGGGTTATACACTGGAAGAACGTCTTGCCGAAGGCATGACCGTAAAGCAGTTCAAGCAATTCCTGAGCAACGAAGCCTTACTTAAAGTCTTAAATGGCCTGAGTGTTGACACCAGCGGATTTGAAGCCGTTCTGAAGATTCTGAACAGCGATTTAGTATCCACCGTCATTGATGATTCCCGCATTGCCATTGGTACCCCGAACCGCGCCGGCGCTTATGCCGTAGTTGCTCTTGGAACCGGTAGCAATTATGAAAGTGCACAGGACTATGGCACTCTGGTTGTCAAGAAACGTTGGGGCGCAACCCTGCAGTGGAAAGACAATGACCCGACCAAAGGCGCAGTTGTAATGTACAACGGCACTGCCGGTCACGTACAGGATGGCGTAAAGGTTATTTACAGTGGTCTTACTTCCGCAAATAAACCTTACATCTCCACAACAGCTCCTACGGAAGCAGGCAAATATGTTGCTACCGCATTCTTAGTTGGCGGAAACTACATGGCACTGCCTTTAGTTCAGTCCTTCACCATTGCCTAATTTAAAACATCCATTCATACAAAAAAGTAATAAACACACACAGGATGAGGGCAGCCAACCGGCTGTCCTCTTTCCTTTTCTTCCCAAAGACTATACTTTCGTATAAAGGAAAATGCCATATAAATTGATACAATAAACAGGTAAGAATAACCACGTGAAGTTTTTGGAGGAAAAGCATATGAAGAAAAAACTATTTGGCATTTTACTTGCTCTTAGCCTGATTCTCTGTCTGTTCCCCATTGTGGCACTGGCAGAAGAGGATGAAGATCCACCTCAGATCCCGGGACAGCCCATTTTTCTTGAGGTTTCCCAAATTGCGGCAACCATAACGGAACCAAAGTTGGGACAGGCTCCGGATTATCAACCCACGCTTACTGCAGATCAGGAAAACAGCGTAGAGCTGGATTATGTAGACTGGTACAAAATTGCTGCAGCAGACTTTACCGGTACGCGGGACGACAACTGGGAGTATGTGGAAGAAGGCGAAGTCTTTGAACCGGGATATTATTACTCGCCCGAGATTTTTATTGACCCGGTAGAAGGATTTGTCATTTCACAATCCATCACCGGCACCATAAATGGATTCCCGCACAATAACACGTATGGTGATATCTACCAGGCAAATGAAGATGAACAGGGCAACAAAGTCACCTGGGCCTATTTGTCCTATGTATTTGATCCGTTATATGAAATTACCACCTATGAAATTCCTTTTACCAAAGTGGTAAAGCAGGGCGGCAACGTTGCTCCCGGCCAGGAAACCTTTACTATGGAACTGTTTGACATCGGCGCTGGCGAGGAAGCTGATTTCCCAGACGTCAGCTACACTGCTACCGTCACCACCAATGGTGCCGGTCAGCAAACCGGAAAAATTGTCTTTACCGGACCGGAAGATCAGATTTTCAGTTTTCTAATTGAAGGATTCATGGTTCGTGAGAAAAAAGGTTCTGCCGAAGGCTGGACCTATTCAGATGCCGTATGGGGCGTACAGGTTATCTTAGGCGAAGACTTTGAATGGCCAAAGCTGAATTTTGAAACTGTTATTTTCTATCCTGCCATTTATGAAGAATCCGACAACGGCGGATATTACATTTGGGACGAAAGCGCCATTGCAGATAAGATGACCTTTGAAAACACCTATACCGCCAATCAGGCAGTAGTGGAACCGACAGAAACACCGAAGGAAACACCGACAGAAACACCAACAGAATCTCCTACGGAAGCACCTAAGCCCGTCAAGAAGGCTGCCACGGTAAAGACAAATGACCCGAATAACCCGGGCAACATTGCTCTTTGGCTTTCCGTACTGTTTGTCGGCGGAGCCGGGCTTGTTAAGATCATCAGCAAGAAGAAAGAGCTGGCTGAGAAATACTAATTTCCCAGCGCTAGGAACACCCTAAAGAGGGACATCCAAAAAAAAGCATAGAAAAGAGGACAGCCGCCCGGCTGTCCTCTTTTTATCTCTTCTTGCGTTTGCTTTGGGACTTCCACCTGTTAGCTTTGCGGCTTTCCGGTGGCGTCCGGAACAGACTCCGCTTCAAAGCCCTCTGTGGATTCCTTCATGAAAAGGACCTTGACGGTTTGGAAAATTAACTGCAGGTCTGTGCTGACAGAGTACTTCTCAATGTAGTCTAAATCCAGCTTCAGCTTATCATAGGCAGTGGTATTGTATTTGCCGTAAATCTGGGCATAGCCGGTCAAGCCGGCTTTTACCTTTAAGCGGTATTTGAATTCCGGAATTTCCTCTGTGTACTTGGCCACGTGTTCCACGCGTTCAGGACGCGGACCAACCACGGACATTTCTCCCTTTAAAATATTAAAGATCTGCGGCATTTCGTCAAAGCGGGTGGCACGGATAATCCGGCCGACTTTGGTAATGCGGTCATCGTCATTTTCGGCCGGATGGGCCTTGCCGTCCGCTTCCGCGTCCACAATCATAGAGCGGAACTTAATAATGCGGAATACCTTGCCATCTTTGGTAACGCGGTCCTGACGGAAGAACACGGGGCCACCATCTTCCAGCTTAATGCAAATGGCTACAATCACCATCAGCCATCCGGTAACAATCAGACCAACTAAAGAAACAATAATATCAATCAGCCGTTTAAAGACCCGCTGTTCAAAGGACAGGCCACTGTTGCGGCAAAGGTTTAACGGTGTATCAAATAAGTGAACCTCTTCCGAGCCGCTTAAAATAATGTCGGACAGCTTCGGGGTAACGTAGGTCAGCTTTCCCTGAGCATAACAGTACTTCAAAATGTCATTGCGTAAGGAGCCCTGAATGTCACAAATAATGGCACCGTCATATTGGTCTATCCGTTCTTTAATGTAGTCCAGCCCCTGTTCTACATCCACTGCCTGGCAGATGTGGAACTGGTCATCCCGAATAGACATTTTCCGCACCAGGTTGGTGGCGGAGTGATACGAATAAATAACCACCAGGTTGCGTGGCGGATACAGTTTGTTATACAGATAAGAGCCCAGGTAAGCCCAAATAATAATGATGCCCATCTGTACAATAAACAGCAGTAACAGCGGCACCAGCGCCACCATTTTACGGGCAACCAGGGACATTACAAAGTACATGACTACGTCTACAATGGCGGTAGACAGGCCCTGAGAGTACACAATATTGCCCACCTTGTACTGGTCTATCTTCAAGGCGCCGTAAATGCGGGAAAACAGATATTGCAATACAAAGTACAAAACAATAATTAAGTAGTTACCTCTGCGGTCAAAGGCCCAGATAATGCCGACGTTGAAGTAGTGAATCCAGGCGTAAGCAAAGGCCACCGTCAGAGATGCCAGTATGGAAATGACCAGAAAGAACATGATCATTTTGCGGAATTCTTCCCGGTTTGGTTTCGTCTTCATGTTTCTTTAACCTCCATGGCTGCAGAATTCGCAGCCGCAATAATCT
>CAVFBE010000002.1:0-16929 GCA_963620745.1 Muribaculaceae bacterium
ACCGTCGACCTCTAGCGTGACAGGCTAGCGTTCTAACCAACTGAACTACCGGGCCATATGTACTTATGAAAAAGATGGTGGGAGTTACAGGGCTCGAACCTGTGACCCTCTGCTTGTAAGGCAGATGCTCTCCCAGCTGAGCTAAACTCCCACATCAGACCGCCGCCGGTCTGTATCGGCGACGTCTTATAATATACACTACATCGGCTTTTCTGTCAACAAAAAAACGTATTTTTTTCAGACTTTTTTTGCAGAGCTGAAACAGACGTAGGTACGTGCTTTTTACTTGGTTGCTTCCGCCAGGATCTGCTTTATTTCTGCTTTGTTAAAATGGTATTTTCTATTACAGAAATGACAGGTTACTTCTGTGTCTTCGTCCTGTGCCATTTCCTCCAGATCCTTTTTTCCAAGGGAAATTAAAGCAGTGGTAACCCGCTCTTTAGAACAGTTGCAACGGTAGTCTGTGGACTGGGTATCCAGGACTTCCAGCGGGAACTCCGGCAGGGCTGCACGGCAGATTTCTTCCGGGCTCATCCCCTCTACCAGCATAGTGGTAACCGGCTTCAGATTTTGCAGGCCCGCTTCAATTTTGTCTATAGTGTCCTCTGTAGCCGTTGGCAACAGCTGAATTAGAAATCCACCTGCCGTAATAATATCCTGCGTTTCCGGGGCGCACAGCACGCCCAGAGCGCAAACAGACGGAATCTGTTCGCTGACAGCAAAGTAATTGGTTAAGTCCTCCGCAATTTCACCGGACACAATGGGCACCTGTCCAATATAAGGTTCCTTCAGACCAAGGTCTTTCATAACAGTTAAGGTACCGGCGGTCCCGACGGCGCCTTTCACGTCCAGTTTGCCAAGATCATTTTTGGGCAAGGACACATCTGGGTTGGCAATATAGCCACGGACGTTTCCTTGCCAGTCACTGACGGCAATAACGGCACCGGCAGGGCCGTCCCCGTTCAGCCGTAAGGTAACGGAATTATCTTCTCCTTTTAAAGAGGCGCCCATCAGGGACGCGCCGGTCAGAAGACGGCCAAGGGCGGCAGAACAGACATTGCTTGTGCCATGGATGGCATGGGCCTTCCGTACCAATTCGGTGGAATCCGTTGCCATACAGGTCAGCTGTCCGTCTGTGGAAATCATACGTACTAAATTATTTGTCATGTTGTTTCTCTATTCTTTCAAAAGCAATGTCATAGCCGCCTTCCCCGTAGCTTAAGGAGCGGTTTACCCGGGAAATGGTGGCGGTGGAAGCACCGGTGGCGGTGGCAATGTCACTGTATACCCGGTTTTCCTTTAGCATTTTAGCTACTACTACCCGCTGGGAAATGGATTGCAATTCATTGACCGTGCACAGGTCCGTAAAGAACTTGTCACACTCTTCCTGGGTTTCTAACGATAAGATGGCCTCATACAAAAAACGGATATTATCCGAGTTATGCTGCTTCTGCATGAGAAGACCTCCCTGTTTCAAGTTTTGTTTTCAATTCACCCTTATTCTAGCACCCTGTTTTCGCATTGTAAAGCGATGAAGTCCAACCGTTTATTTGAAAGGAGGCATTCTATTATGATGAGTCTTATGGGAAAACTGGTCCACACCTTTTTGTACCGCTCTGCCAACCTGAATCCGGAGCGGGTAAAATCCGGCATTCCGGGGTCCTCTGGGCTGAATATTCTGTTCTGGAAAACGCCAAACCGGGAATTCAAACACCGGGATGGGAAAACCAGGAACGGCACCCGGTATGAAATTTATGAGCCCAAAGCCGGATCGCATCCGGACAATGTCATTTACTATTTGCATGGTGGCGGTTACATTGGAAAGCAGAACTGGATTTACCGGTATCAGTCCCGCTACTTCAGCCAGGCTGCCGGCGGTGCATCTGTAGTGTATGTAGACTATGACACCGCTCCGGAACACGTGTATCCAACGCAATTGAATCAGGCACTGGATGTTTGGGATGAAATGACAGAAGTGTTAGGTTGGAAACCGGAAAACATTATCTGCGGTGGAGACTCTGCCGGTGGAAATCTGACACTGGCGCTTATGTTAAAGCTACGGGATACAGGAAAAACACTGCCTCGCGGAGCATTCTGCATTTCTGCCTGGACAGACATGCTGGCAGCCGGAGATTCCTACCAGTATAACTACCAAAAGGACGCCATTTTCGGAAACCGAAAGCACCCATTAAATGAAGATGCCAAGCAGAAGCTGCTGGATTTTGATCTGTACTCCTGGACCAAAGGCGCAGACCGTGCAGACCCTTATGTTTCCCCGGTCTATGCCGATTACCATGACTTCCCACCTATGTTCTTTACGGTGGGCTGCCTGGAAATGCTACGGTCTGACACAGAAACCATAGTAGACAACCTGCGCAAAAACAAGGTGCCGGTCGGCATTCACCGCGGGAACGGAATGTGGCACGCCTTTGCTATTTACCACGGCATTGTACCGGAAGCCACTGCCGCCTTCTCTGATATTCTGAACTTCATTAGTTCCAGCTTCGGCACCTATGATTATGTTTACCCGGGCCGGAAATATCGCCTTTCCTGATTATTTCTGGTATGGCGTCTGTTCTGAACCCATGACAAAAGCCGTCTGTCTTAGAAAGGCAGGCGGCTTTTTCCTGTAAGTGTTACTTGCGGAAGCTTTCCAAAAGCTTATTTTATGGCGTTTTCCATGTAGGTGCGAATGGTATCTGCACCGGTGCCTTTGGTGGCAGAAAACGGGATAATGCCCATGGGGCCAAACGCGGCAATTTCATCTGTGCGTTCGGCAAGACAGCGTTGGAAGTCTGTCTTGTTCAGCTTGTCACACTTGGTCAGGGCCACTACAAAATGCGCATTACACTGGAACAGATAATCCAGCATTTGTAAGTCATCCTTTGTTGGTGCATGACGCATGTCAATCAACTGTACAATCAGCTTGATGTTGCGTCCGTCAGAGAGATATTCGTCAATCATCTGTCCCCAACGGTCCTTTTCCGCCTGGGAGGCTTTGGCATATCCATAACCCGGCAGGTCAACCAGCTTAAAACCATCTCCTTTAAAAAAGTTGATGGTAATGGTTTTGCCCGGCTGTCCGGAAACCCTGGCCAGGTTCTTCCGATTTAGGACCTTGTTGATGAGGGAAGATTTTCCCACGTTAGAGTGCCCGGAAAAGACAATTTCCGGCACGGTAGAGGCAGGAATTTGGGCATAGACTCCGTAGGAGGCCTCAAAGCTTACATTGTCCAGTCTCATGGGTTAATGCCTCCTTTTACAGCGCGTTTCCAAACCTGATCCAGTGCGCTGACCGGAAGGAATTCCAGATGTTGCTTTACTTCCGGATCTACGTCTTCCAGGTCCGGCACGTTGTCGGCAGGAATAATAACGGTCTTCATACCGGCTTTATAGGCCGCCATGGTCTTTTCCCGGAGGCCGCCGATTGGCATAACGCGGCCGGTCAGGGAAATTTCCCCGGTCATGGCCACCTTGCTGTCCACCGGCTTTCCGGTTAATGCGGAAAGCAGACTGGTGGCAATGGTGACACCGGCGGAGGGGCCGTCCTTCGGCACAGCGCCTTCCGGCACATGGATGTGAATGTCATTTTCTTTGTAGAAATCTTCCTGGACGCCCAACCGGTCTGCGTTCGTCCGCAGGTAGCTGACGGCGGCCTTGGCGGATTCTTTCATGACATCTCCAAGCGAGCCGGTTAATTGCACTGCTCCGGTACCCTTCATAACAGCAGCTTCTACCTGTAACAGTTCGCCGCCGACAGAAGTCCAGGCCAGTCCGTTAGTAACCCCGATCTGGTCTTTGCCGGGATGCGTTTCCTTATATCTGGGACTGCCCAGCAAATCCTGCAAATCTGCAATTTTGACGTTCATCCGGTAGTCTGGGTCTTCCACTACGTGCATGCAGCACTTGCGGCAAAGATCATTAATCTTCCGTTCCAGAAGACGAACGCCGGCTTCCCTGGTGTATTGGCTGATGATATGGTGCAGGGCTGCATCCGTAATTTTCATCTGCTTTTTGGTCAGGCCATGCTTTTGAATGGCCTTCGGCACCAGATGTTCCTTGGCAATATGGAATTTTTCCTCTTCGGTGTAACTGTAGAGGTCAATGACTTCCATACGATCCAGAAGAGGGGCCGGGATCTGGCTTTTATCATTGGCAGTGGTAATGAACAGCACTTTGGAAAGATCAAAGGGAATTTCAACATAGTGATCCGCAAAGGTCTTGTTCTGTTCCCCGTCCAGTACCTCCAGCATGGCTGAGGCAGGGTCTCCGCGCATGTCGGATGCCATTTTGTCAATTTCGTCCAGCAAAATCAGTGGGTTATTGGAATCGGCGTCCTTCATGGCCGCCATAATCCGGCCGGGCATGGAACCAATGTAGGTTTTTCTGTGACCGCGGATTTCGGCTTCGTCATGAACGCCGCCCAGCGCAATCCGTGCGTAATTGCGCCCCATGGCGCGGGCCAGGGATTGCGCAATGCTGGTTTTTCCGACGCCCGGAGGGCCTGCCAGACAGATAATCTGTCCGGTAATGTCCGGGGCCAGCTTACGAACTGCTAACAGCTCTATAATCCGGTCTTTGACTTTGTCCAGACCGTAATGGTCTTCATCCAGAATACGGCGGGCTTCTGCCAGGTCTAAGGAGTCTTCGGTGGCAGTATCCCACGGAAGATCCAGAACGGTATCCAGGTAAGTACGGATAACCGCTGTTTCAGCAGCCGCCTGATTGCCCATTTTGGCCAGACGGTCTACTTCCTTCATCAGTTTCTTCCGGTCCTGGTCAGAGAAAGCCTTAACCGCATTAATTTTATTGCGGTAGTCGTCTAATTCCGTCTGTTCTTCGTTGCCGTCCAATTCTTCGGAAATGACACGCATCTGCTCCCGCAGGTAATATTCCCGTTGGTTGTCATCCATGCTCTTTTCTACTTTGTTGGAAATTTCTTCCTGCAGTTGCAGAACGGCAATGACTTCTGTCAGCGCATCATTCATCAGTTCCAGGCGTTTGGTGGTGTCATACTCTGCCAGAATATGCTGCTTAGCTTTGTATTCCAGCGGCAATACGCTGGCAAGATAGTCGGCCAGTACGCCCGGTTTATCTTCTGTTTCCACGCGGCGCACCACATCCGGTGGCGCCGTGGTAGCATTTAATTTATTAAATTGTGCAAAAAGTGCTCTGGTTTTCTGCACCAGGGCAGCCGGATAACCATCATAGGCGTCCTGGTCTTCCGGCGTTTCCGTAACGCAAAGATCCGCCTCCAAAAAATCATCATGGGAAAGATGACGGATTTCCGCCCGTCTATCCCCTTCCACAATGACTCTGAGGTTGTGACCGTCCGGCAGGTTAATAACCTGGCGGATATCGGCCAGCATGCCCATCAGGTAGAGATCAGTTACATCCGGATCATCTACATCCGGATCCCGCTGGCAGGTCAGAAAGACCTGTTGTCCGGTGGAAACTGCGGTCTCTATGGCTTTAATGGATTTGGTTCTTGCAACGTCAAAGTGCAGCACCATGCCGGGGAATACAACTAAGCCCCGCAGTGCCACAGTAGGAATTGCATAAACAAGATCATCCATTGACTGTCTTCCTTTGTTTTTCTTTTTTCCGAACCAGTAACGGTTCAGCATGATTTACTACGGTGTCTTCGGTAATGACAACCTTTTCAATACCCGTATCTGATGGGCACTGATACATAATGGGCTGCAGCACGTTTTCCATTACGCTGCGCAGTCCTCTGGCTCCGGTTTTCTTTTCCAGGGTTTCTTTGGCCATGGCCTGCAGAGCGGCATCTTCAAAGTCCAGTTCTACCTTATCCATGTGGAACAGAGCCTGATACTGCTTGGTCAGGGCATTTTTGGGCTCCCGTAAAATGCGAACCAGTGCATCCTGGTCCAGGTCTTCCAGTGCGGTAATAACCGGAATACGGCCAACCAGTTCCGGAATTAAGCCGTATTTTACCAGGTCCTGCGGAATGACTTCCGCATAGGCTTCGGAAAGCTCCATTCCCTTGGCGTTCTTCAGTTCGGCACCAAAGCCGACCCCGCCTTTGCTCTGGCGTTTGCCGACAATTTTGTCAATGCCGTCAAAGGCGCCGCCGCAAATGAACAGGATATTAGAGGTGTCTATCTGAATAAACTCCTGCTGCGGGTGCTTCCGTCCGCCCTGTGGCGGAACGTTGGCAACAGTTCCTTCCAGAATTTTCAGCAAGGCCTGTTGTACGCCTTCACCGCTGACGTCACGGGTAATGGACGGGTTTTCGGATTTCCGGGAAACCTTGTCAATTTCATCTACGTAGATGATACCCATTTCCGCTTTTTCCACATCAAAGTCGGCAGCCTGAATCAGACGAAGCAGAATATTTTCTACGTCTTCACCAACATAACCGGCTTCCGTCAGAGTAGTGGCGTCTGCAATGGCAAACGGAACATCCAGGGTCTTTGCTAAGGTCTGCGCCAGCATGGTTTTACCAACACCGGTCGGTCCCAGCAGTAACACATTGGATTTTTGTAATTCCACGTCGGTATTGCCGCTGTAGAAAATACGCTTGTAGTGGTTATATACTGCTACTGCCAGCGTCCGTTTTGCCTGATCCTGGCCAATGACATATTCATCCAGAACCTTCTTGATTTCTTCCGGTTTCAGCAGGGGCTTTTTTTCTGCTGCCTTTTTCCGGCCCTTGGCAGGAGAAAGCATCATTTCTTCATAAAGCATGTCACTGCAGAGTTCCACACATTCGTCACAAATATAGACGCCGGGTCCTGCAATCAGCTTCTGTACTTCATCCTGGGTTTTGCCGCAAAAAGAGCAGCGAATTTTGTTGTCTTTAGGCAACACTAACACCTCCGGTGGAATTTATCTGTTTTGAATAACCTGGTCAATCAGGCCATAGTTCATGGCTTCTTCTGCAGTCAGCCAGTTGTTACGGTCCGTATCCCGCTCTACTTCTTCAAAGGTCTTGCCGGTATTTTCGGCCAGGATCCGGTTCAGCCGGTCCTTGTTGCGCTGCATATTCTGTGCAGCAATCTGCACGTCAGAGCACTGACCGCCAATGCCGCGGTCACCGCCGATGAGCGGCTGATGAATCATAATTTCGGCATTCGGCAACGCAAAGCGCTTGCCTTTTGCGCCGGCAGACAGCAGAAATGCGCCCATGCTGGCAGCAAGGCCGACACAGATAGTAGATACGTCACATTTTACGTATTGCATGGTGTCATAAATGGCCAGGCCGTCGGAAACAGATCCGCCCGGGCTGTTAATGTAAAAGCTGATGTCCTTATCTGCATCCTGTCCTTCCAAATACAGCAGTTCAGCTACAACAATGCTGGCAGTTGCGGAATTGACTTCGTCTGAAAGAACAATAATGCGGTCATCCAGCAAGCGGGTAAAAATATCCATGGAACGTTCTCCACGGCTAGTGGTTTCAATAATATTTGGTACCAATGGCATGGGAAATCCTCCTTTATTACAAAAAGCGGCGAGTATAAACCCGCCGCCCTCCATTTGGTTTCTTGGTTACTTATTTTGCTGTTTCAATGGCTTCAATCATGGCAGCCTTGGTCATGGAAGCTTTCACTTCAATGCCCTTTTCAGCAGCGTATTCCTGCAGCTGTGCCTTTGTCATACCGGACAGGTCAGCGTCTGCGGATTCTGCCTTGTCAGCCTTCTTAGCGGCCTTTTTCGGAGCAGCTTTCTTTTCTGCGCTCTTCTTTTCCGGCTTGGCTTCTTCCAGCTTGGCAGCATCTTTTACAATCTGCAGTGCCTTGGTAGTCTTCAGGTCAGCAGCAACGTCATCTGCGGTAATGAACTGCTTAATCTGATCTACTTCCATACCGTAGTCTGCAGCCATTTCAGCATACTTGGCGTCAACGTCTTCGTCAGAAACTTCTACCTTTTCCAGTTCGGCAATCTTTTCCAGAGCCAGACGGCATTTTACCTGCTTTTCAGCCTGGTCACGGAAGGTTTCACGAAGCTGTTCTTCGCTTCCGCCGGTGAAGGAAAGATAGGTCTTCAGGTCAATGCCCTGTGCCTGCATGGAATAAGAGAATTCATTAATGGAGTCATCAATCTGACGTTCATACATGCATTCCGGAATGTCACCTTCTACCAGTTCGGCAAGTGCTTCATAAACGCCGTTGGAAACAGCGGTATCAGCGTCTTCTTCCTTCTTCTTGGTCAGGTCTTCCTTGGTGTGCTTCTTCAGTTCATCCAGGGTGTCATATTCGGAAACATCCATGGCAAATTCGTCATCCAGTTCCGGCAGTTCCTTTACCTTAACTGCATGCAGTACGCACTTGAAGGTAGCGTCCTTGCCAGCCAGTTCCGGAGCATATTCTTCCGGGAAAGTAACGTTAACGTCAAAGTCTTCGTCTACCTTCTTGCCGACAATCTGTTCTTCAAAGCCCGGGATAAACTGGCCGGAACCCAGCTGCAGTTCATATCCTTCGGCCTTGCCACCGTCAAACGGCTTACCGTCAGTAAATCCTTCAAAGTCAAGAGTAACCATGTCTCCGTCTTCAGCGGCACGGTCTACTTCCACAAATCTGGCCTGGCGATCCAGCAGAGTCTGGATTTCCTTGTCTACATCTTCATCAGTTACTTCCGTGGACGGCTTGGTAACAGCAATTCCCTTGTAGTCCTTTACGGAAACTTCCGGCTTGGTAGTGCATACAACAGAGAAGGTCAGACCGTCCTTGTTGATTTCAGAAACATCAATGTCTGTCGGATAATCAACAATTTCCAGTTCAGCTTCTTTAATGGCAGCTTCTACTGCATCCGGATAAAGTTCTTCAAAAGCATCATTCCAGAATACGCCTTCACCGTAATAACGTTCTACCATACCAAGGGTAGCTTTGCCCTTACGGAAGCCCGGAACCTGAATGTTCTTCTTCTGTTTGTTGAATACTTTCTGAATGGCGGCCTGGAAGGTGGCACCGTCTACTTCGATTTCCACCTTATAGCTGTTGGTGGCCAGTTTTTCTGTGGATTTCAAACTCATGTTACGAGTCTCCTCTCAACTAACTATTAAAGCTATGACATTATATCAGACTTTCTCTGATTTTTCTACTGCTTTTTCTGTCTCTTTTTTCTTATCCATCCGATTCCAGAAGAAGCGGACAAAAATGCAGGGCATCCGCGGAAACAAGCCGAAAAGTCATGCCGTCCCGCTCCCCCTGAAAGGCGTGCGGAATAACGTTTCCGTGCAGGTGTGCATAGTACACTCTGCGAACGCCGCTTTCCCGGAGCACATCCATAATCGGCGTGCATTCTTCCCGCTGCGTAACAGGCGGGTAATGAAGGAACACCAGCGGCTCCTTTCCGGTTTCTTTGGCAGCGGCAATGGCCGTTTGTAATCGTCCTACTTCGCGATTCAGTACCTTTTCGCTATGAGGCGTATCATCGTCAAAAAACCAGCCCCGCGTGGCACAGATAGCGTAATTACCAGCTACATAGGCGTTGTTATGCAGAATGTGCAGGGTGGTAAACCCGTTTTCCGCAAAGAACGCATTCATTTTGGTAACGGTGGTCCACCAGTAATCATGGTTTCCCTTGCTGATGAGCTTAGTGCCGGGCAGACTTTCCAGAAAGGCAAAGTCTGCCTTGGCATCTTCCAGGCTCATGGCCCAGGAGATGTCTCCGGGGAGAACCACTATATCGCCGGGGATGACGAGTCGTTTCCAGTTTTCTTCAATCCGTTCCTTGTGGTGCTCCCAACCCGGGAAAATGTCCATGGGCTTGTCCAGGCCGATGGCAAGGTGGGGATCACCCAGGGCAAAGAGGGACATAACAGCCTCCTTCTATGCGTTTCTTCTGCTTATACACCAAGCATGGTGTATACCTGCTGTTCCATGGCAGGAATTTCGCAGACGGTGGTAAAGCGAACCTCTTTGTCTTTCAGTCCGAGCAGTTGTGCCGGTGCCTGCGTATCGGTTGCCTTAGCCAGTTCTTCGGCCATATCAAATTCGTCTACTTCCGGTGCCTGGCCGAACAGTGCGGTCAGAACGCTCTTCGGGAATTTGTATGGAGAAGCGGTGGACGCAATTACGGTCGGCGTCTGGTCTCCGGTCTGGTCACGGTATGCTTTATATACGTTAATGGCAACGCCTGTGTGGGTGTCTGCCAGATAATGATCCTTTTCAAAGGTGGCCTTGATGGAACCGGCGGTCATCTTGTCATCTGCGCAACCGGCGGCAAACAGGGCCTTGATTTCTGCGGCAAGGGCCGGGGAAACCGTGTACTTGCCGGTGGTGTTCAGTTCCTGCATCCAGTCCCGGATTTGTGCATCGTTATCTCCGGTAAGATGGAACAGAAGACGTTCCAGGTTGCTGGAAATCAGGATATCCATGGACGGAGAGGTGGTCATGTAGAATGGGCGGTTCTTATCATAGGTACCGGTGGTCAGGAAATCCGTCAGAACGTTATTGGCGTTGGAAGCACAAATCAGCTTGCCAACCGGCACGCCCATGCGCTTGGCATAATAGGCAGCCAGAATGTTACCAAAGTTACCGGTTGGAACAACCACATTCATGGGTTCTCCCGGTTTTACAGCGCCCTTTTCCATCATGTCACAGTAAGCGGAGCAGTAGTAAACAATCTGCGGTACCAGACGGCCCCAGTTAATGGAGTTAGCGGAAGAGAACATCATGCCGCCGTCTGCCAGACGCTTTGCTACGGTTGGATCCGTGAAGATCTTCTTGACGCCGGTCTGGGCATCATCAAAGTTACCCTTAATGGCACAAACGGCAACGTTGTCCCCTTCCTGGGTGGCCATCTGCAGCTTCTGCATAGGAGAAACGCCGTTTTCCGGATAAAAGACCAGGATGCGGGTCTTCGGAACATCTTTAAAGCCTTCCAGAGCAGCCTTACCGGTGTCTCCGGAGGTGGCTACCAGAATGACAATTTCCTTGTCCGGAGCTGCCTTTCTGGAGGCAGTGGTCAGCAGGTACGGAAGCAGCTGCAGTGCCATGTCCTTAAAAGCACAGGTTGGGCCACGAAACAATTCCAGAACCTCTACCCCGTCTTCTAAAGTAACCAGCGGAGCTACCTTCTCCGAGCTGAACTTTCCGGCTTTATAAGCGCCTTCTACACAATAGGAAATTTCTTCCTCCGTAAAATCCGTCAAGTAAAGAGAAAGCACCTTCTTGGCGCGTTCAATATAAGAAAGCGGCATCATGTCCTGCAAGAACTGCAGGCTGATCTGCGGAATTTCGCAGGGAACAAACAGTCCGCCCTCTTCGGAAATGCCACGGGTAATGGCTTCGGATGCTTCCACTTTCAAAGTCTTGTCTCTGGTACTTGTGTACAGCATGGTCTTCTCCTTTAAAATGCATTTTTCATTAGTACTAAACCACATGGCAGGTTCTGCTCGTCAGCATAGACTTCAATACAGTCAAAACGGGGCTGTTTGTCTTGTCCCCGTCCCCCGGCGATGTAGTATTTTGCCGTCTGGACCAGTTTTCTTTGTTTTTCGGCGGTAACCCATTCTGCCGGTCTGGCAAGAGCACCGTTTCCTCTGGTCTTTACTTCTACAAAGCAGAGAAATCCATCCTTCTCTGCAATCAGGTCCACTTCCCCAAAACGGCAGTAAAAATTCCGTTTCAGGATGCGATACCCTTTGTCCTCTAAAAAATAAGAGGCAACTTCTTCGCCCAACACACCAAGTGCTTTTTTATTCACCGGTGGTCTCCTTTTCTGCTTCCTGAATTCGCTGAATGTTGGCATCCAGGGTTTTTAAGAAGCTTTTTCTATGGATTTCGGATACGCCATACTGCGCTAACATCTGATAGTGCAGCTTGGTGCCGTAACCTTTGTGTTTTTCAAACTGGTATTCCGGATACAGCTTTGCCATTTCCAGCATGTAGCGGTCCCGGGAAACCTTGGCCAGGACGGATGCCGCCGCAATGGACATGGAGCGGGCATCTCCTTTGACTACGGTCTTTTCCGGAAGGGAAAGACCGGGTTTCCGGTTGCCGTCTATCAGGGCCATATCCGGCCGAACGGCTAGCCCGTCCACAGCACGGCGCATGGCCAGAAAGGTGGCCTCCAGAATATTCAGTTCATCTATTTCCCGCTCCGATGCCGAGGCAACACTGTAAGCAACCGCTTTGTCCAGAATAACGTCAAACAGCTGTTCCCGCTTTTTGGGGCTTAACTTTTTAGAGTCATTCAGGACCGGGATGTCACAGTCCGGCGGTAAAATAACTGCGGCGGCAAATACGGGCCCGGCCAAGGGGCCGCGACCGGCTTCATCTATGCCGCAAACGCAGGGATATCCGCTGCGGTAACAGGCGTGTTCCAGTTCATAATCCGGAAAGGTTTGTTCAGCCATGGGACTCTTCCTTTCGTGGAGCGTCCGGTTCCGGACGTTCCAGCGTCAGTTTTCCAAGCTTGCCGCTGCGGTATTCATCCATAATGGTATTAGCAGTGCGTTCGGTATTGATTTCCCCGCCGCGGATTAAAAAGCCACGTTTGCGGCCAATGGCTTCCAGGATTTCATAGGCTTCCCCCTGACAATCCTCTTCGGTCAGCTTGTAGCGTTCCTGCAGCCGGTCCGGATAATCTGCTTTTAATACTTCCAGCAGGCGGACAGCAATGGTTTCCATATCCATAATTTCGTCTTTGACGGAACCTATGAACGCCAGTCTGTCTCCGACAACAGGGTCTTCAAACTTCGGCCAGAGTACGCCCGGGGTGTCCAGTAATTCTATGCCGTTACCGGCTACCACCCATTGGCTGGTGCGGGTAACACCGGGACGGTCTGCCGCCTTCAGGCGGTTTTTCCCGGCCATGCGGTTAATAAAGGTAGACTTGCCGGTGTTGGGAATGCCAACTACCATCAGGCGGAGGGCCCGCCCCGGCATACCTTTCCGCTGGTTGGATTCTATCTTTTCCTGCAAAGCCTTACGGACTAAGGAGTCAAAGCCGTTTAAGCCTTTTCCGGTTTTGCAGTCACAGGGCAGTACATAGTACCCCTGTTGTTCAAAATACTGTTTCCAGCAATGGGTGGCATTGCTGTCCGCAATATCGGCTTTGTTTAATAAAATAATCCGTGGTTTGCCGGCAGTCAACTCATCTAATTCCGGATTCCGGCTACTGGATGGAATCCGTGCGTCTACCAGTTCTACCACGCCATCTACCAGCGGTAAATTCTCTTTGATTTTCCGGCGGGTTTTGGCCATATGGCCGGGAAACCACTGCACGGTCTGTTTTTGAAATTCCGGCATGGCTGCCTCCTCCGTTAATACCGCTGCATTCCGTCTCCGACGGAAAGTTTGACTTTTCCTAAAATATATTCGTTCCGGATGCAGCCGATTAAAGAGCTGCGGCTGTCCGTGCTGTCATTGCGGTTGTCCCCCATGACAAAGACATATCCTTCCGGAACTGTTAACGGGAACGTAACCCCGTCATTGAAATTTAAATAAGTTGGAGCTGCCGTGTACGGTTCTGACAAGGCCTGTCCGTCCACATAAACCACACCGGTGTCAAAGTCAATGTCTACGGTCTGGCCACCGGTGGCAATAACCCGTTTAATAATGACTTCATCCAGGCCGTTGGGCTGGGAAACCACTACAATGTCCCCGTATTCCGGCGTATATTCCGCGCCAACCTGGCTTAAGATAACCCAGTTACCGTTGTGCAGCGTGGGCTCCATGGAACTGCCGACTACGCCGGCCATCCGGGCAAAGAAGGTAAAAATAATCAGAATAATCAGTGCAGCGGAAAGTAAAACAGAGGCCACTTCATAGGCAAACGGCACAAAGCCCTTTTCTTCCGCTTCCTGCACATTTTCCGTTACGGCCAGTTCCGTACCATCTTCCGCTACGGTTGCAACAGACAGCTTTTCCGGTTCCTGCCGCGCCGCTTTTTCCTGCGGTGGCTCCGGCTTCTGCGACGCAGTTGTCCGCTGCGCCTCTGCCTGCTGCTGCAGGTATTCCGCAACTGTTAACTTGTTTCGTTTCAGCCGTCTTCCGGCGGAATTCTTTTTCTTCATAAAAAGCCTCTTTATTTTGTCTGCCGTCAGCCGGCGTAGTGTCCGAAGTTCCAGGCCATTTTACCTATAATGGACTGTACCGGAATTAAGCCTACTTCCCCGCTGCGGCTGTCTAAAGAATCATTGCGGTTGTCCCCCATGACGAAGGCATACCCGGTGGGCACGGTTACGGGAAAAGTGGGCCCGTCTCCGTAACTTAAATAAGTGGGCTCAGCCACGTAGGGCTCCTGTAACAGTTCCCCGTTTAGGAAAACCTGTCCCGTTTGGAAGTTGATGTCAATGGTATCTCCTTCCATGGCAATAATCCGCTTAATCAGGGTCTTTTCTGAGCCCCGACCAATGACCACAATGTCTCCGCGCTGGTATTTGTTTGTTATATTGACAATCAGCAACTGGTCCTGATCCGAAAGGGTCGGGCTCATGGACTGTCCGGAGACCCGGGCACTTTTCCCGACAAAGCAGACAATGACACCTAAAATCAGAATGGTAACCACAAACGTGGTGACAATGTCATACAGCCAGGCAGCCGCACTGCGGTACTGCGCTGACTCGGCAGTGTCTTGAAATTCCACGTAGCGGTACTTCATGTCTGGAAACCCTTTCTGGAGCTGGAATCACTTCATTATACTATCAAATACCTTAAAACAAAAGAAAAAGAGACAAGCTTTTGCTTGTCTCTTCCGTGCGTTTTGTTTAAACGGTGCCCTTAACCTTGGCAGCCTTACCAACGCGGTCACGCAGGTAGTACAGCTTGGCTCTGCGAACCTTACCACCGCGAACCTTGGTAACCTTGGTTACGTTCGGGGAGTTAACCGGGAAAACACGTTCTACACCTACGCCGTAAGAAACACGACGAACGGTGAAGGTTTCGGAAACGCCGGAACCGCGCTTTGCAATAACAGTACCTTCAAAGGCCTGAATTCTTTCACGGTTGCCTTCCTTAATTCTTACGTCTACCCGTACGGTATCACCGATGTTGATTTCCGGCTTGTCTTCTTTGACCATGCCTTCAGTAATGACTTTTAATGCGTCCATTCTAAATATCCTCCATTCTTTTTCAGACCGTTCATACACGTAATACGTCAGAGGACCGCTCCGCTTTAACTCCGGCTTTGGCCGGACCTTAAACCCCTTGCCGGAACAGCAAGGAACAAATGCTTGACTATAGTATCAGATTTGCCGCCGTCTTGCAAGTGTTTTTTGCAAGAAAACAGCCACGGTACGGCGCTTCCGCCTGCATTGAGTTTCCCCGCTGCTTGTGCTAAAATGAAACCACTTTTACGTAAGGAATTTTGAACTATGCGAATGCGTCATAAAAAGAATCTGGAATCCCGCCTGGAGGCCGTTTCCGACTGGCTGCTGGATTGCACAGAACAGGATCTGAACACAGAAAACAACGAAGAAAACCTTCGTTATTATAACCTGAAACAGATCTTTGACAATACCAACCCCGTTTATTTGGAAATTGGCTGCGGCAAGGGCCAGTTTATCAGAGAACTGGCTGCCCGGCATCCGGAAAACAACTATATCGCCTGTGAAAAGGTGGCCAATGTCATTGTTACCGCCGCGGAGCACGCAAAGGAAGACCATTTAACCAATGTCCGGTTCATGAAATGTGGTGCGGAATACCTGCCACGGTTTTTGCCACCGGCTTCCATCTCCGGCATTTACCTGAATTTTTCCTGCCCCTACCCGAAAAATTCTTACGCCAACCATCGGCTGACCAACGAACGTTACTTGGAATCCTACCAAAAGTTCATGGCACCCGGTGCGGAAATCCACCAGAAAACAGACAACATGCACTTCTTTGAATATTCCATTGAATGCTTTACCGCCTGTGGATTTGCGCTAAAAAACGTTTCCCTGGATCTGCATCACTCCGACTTTACAGACAACATTGTAACGGAATACGAAGCTCGCTTTTCGGCACAGGGCCTTCCCATTTACCGATTGGAAGCCTATTTGCCAAAGCAGCAGTCCAAGGAGGAAACCGCATGATTGCACCCATTATTGTAACCGTCCTTTTGCTTGCCGCCATTATTGCACTGGAAATTTTTGCCTGGAAAAAGGAAGACAAGCTCTACTGGGTCGGCACCTTCCTTCTGGATGTAGCCGGCAACGTGGCACTTCTGATTTTTGCCATGAAATACTACAGCCGTTACCTGCAGTTGGAGCTGGGTAACCTGACCATGATCAGTCCCCCACCCTACACCACCTACGCCATTGTATGCCTGTTCCTGTCCTTCGTTTTCTTTGTCAGCACGGTCATTTCCATTGTGCTCTGCGTTGGACGGCACGCCATTGACAAGCAGGAAGGCCCGCAGGCGTACTAAATCTAAAAGCTACAAAAATTAAGCGAGACAGCAATCAACTGCCTCGCTTTTTTATTTCTTATCTTTCTTTTTTCTGGCGATGCGGCAGCTTGGCCTTGGCGGAGCGGACACCGGATTTCAGCTTTTGGTGGCGTTCCTTCAGGCGCTTGGTTCTGCGGGAAGCTTTGTCCATTTCACCGGAAAGGTAGATGGCAGTGCCGGCAGCGCCGAGGCTGACCTGGCCCAGTTCCTTTAAGTGGTGGTGAAGGAGTTCCTTCCAGATCTGGTCATAGTCTACAGAGGCAAGCATGTTATAAATCTGGTCTCCGTAATTTTTACTGAGGTAATTTTCTACCTGGCCTTTGCCAATGTAGCGGTCATACAGGCCGTCTATTTTTTCTTCCATAACCGGGCGAGGCAGGTTCATTTTGGTGTCTAAGAAGTATGGCAAGGTCATGTCTTCCAGATGTTCAATGGCATCAAACAGGCGGTTGACCATTTCATTGCCGAATTCGGTACTCATGAACTTTTCTACCACGTTGGAAACGGTTTCTTCAATCACCTTCAGCAAATGCGAGCTGACTAGGACAGATGCAATAGGACCGGAAACCAGGGCACGCAGTCCTGCAA
>CAVFBE010000003.1:0-14145 GCA_963620745.1 Muribaculaceae bacterium
GATTTGTACTTCTTCTGTCCGGAATGCCACAGCGTTTATGCCTTGGATGACGGTAAACTTTGTGACCGCTTTGCAGATCATCCGGACCGCCACATCGCAGAAGCAGAGGAAAAACTCCGCTTTTTGTACCGGTTGTAACCATAACTAATTTTGACAAAACCCAGGTCAACACCAAAAACAAAAAGTAAGAAGCCCGCTACAGACTACTTTCTGCAGCGGGCTTCCTTATATGCTCCTACCTATCAAAAGGAATGGATTATTTGAAGTAACGGTTCAGCATGCCTTCCAAAGCCTTGCCGTGGCGGGCTTCGTCTCTGGCCATTTCATGAACGGTGTCATGGATGGCGTCCAGGCCGTTTTTCTTGGCGCAGGTGGCAAGGTCTACTTTGCCGGCGGTAGCGCCATATTCGCAATCTACTCTCCAGGCAAGGTTATCCTTGGTGGAAGCAGTCATCTTCGGTTCCAGGTCAGAGCCAAGGAGTTCTGCAAATTTAGCAGCGTGTTCTGCTTCTTCATAAGCAGCCTTTTCCCAGTAAAGACCAATTTCCGGATAGCCTTCTCTGTGGGCAATTCTTGCCATGCACAGGTACATGCCGACTTCGGAGCATTCGCCGTTAAAGTTGGCAACCAGCTGTTCGTAGATGTATTTCTTGTCTTCTTCGGAAATGTCCGGGTTGTTCTTTACGGTCTTTTCATAGATGCCGAATTCATGTTCTGCAGCCAGTTTCATGTCCCCTACTACTTCCTTGAATTTGTCAGCTCCAACATGACAAACCGGGCAGGTGAAATCTGCCGGAAGGGATTCGCCTTCATAAACATAACCGCAAACAGTACATACAAATTTCTTCATAATAAATACCTCCAAAATACATTCTGATCAAACATCATTTGACGGGATACCCCGTTGTTTACACTGCGAACAGATTCCGTTAAAGGTTAAATCATAGGAATCCAGGTTGGGATCCTGCTCCAGAATCTTTTCTACTCCGGGAATGCTTGGCACCGGATAGTCATAAATCCGGTTGCAGGAATAACAGTACAGATGGTAATGCAGGGACACATCCGCATCAAAGTGATCTGCGGTTTCCGCATGCAAAATCCGTACCTGCCCGGCAGCAGCCAACTGTTTCAGGTTCCGGTACACCGTTGCCAGACTGATATTGGGAACGGTTTCCTTAACAGAATCATACAGTTCTTCTGCAGTGGGATGATCATACCGAGAAGATAGGTTGGCATAAATGGCGTCTCTTTGTTTGCTTTGTCTTAGCTTTGCCATCCGGCTCCCTCCTTATCGATAATGATTATCACTTATAATATAGCATGAAAAAACGGAAAAGCAAGCATTTTTCTGCCACTTTTCCGCTTTTTGTCAAAAATTAGACTAGGCTTACTGCCTTCTGGCGAGTCAGCTTCCTTCTCTTTTTGAAACAGCTTACGCCTTCAGCAGTCCCGCCATAATTTCCAGGCCCTTTTCCAGTTCTTCCTGGCTGATAGTCAGCGGCGGAAGAAGGCGCAGTGTGTTCTGACCGGCGGTCAGAACCAACAGGCCGCGCTCCATGAGTGCTTTGGCAAGGTCCTTGTTGACGACACCGTCCAGACCGATGCCGATCATCAGGCCCATGCCCCGAACCGATGTAACAAAGTCACAGTTCCAGGAAGCAATCTGCTGTCTGATGTAGTCTCCCTTTTTGGTCACTTCTGCAATGACGTCATCCGTCAGAACATCCAGAACCACATTGGCAGAAGCACAGGCAACCGGGTTTCCGCCGAAAGTAGAACCGTGGTCTCCGGGTCCTAACACATTAACCAGATCCGGGCTGCAGATAAAGCCGCCCATTGGCAGTCCACCTGCAATTCCCTTGGCAAAGGAAACCACATCCGGCTGGATTTCATAATTCATATAGGCAAACAGCTTTCCGGTTCTGCCGATGCCGGTTTGTACTTCATCAATTAACAGGAGCAGGTCATGCTCTTTGCAATAGGCAGCTACCTTCTGAACATATTCCTTGTCCATTGGCATAACGCCGCCTTCGCCCTGAATCAGCTCCAGCATAATGGCGCAGGTGTCTTCTTTTACCTGTGCAATTAATGCATCATAGTCATTGGCCGGTGCATAAGAGAAGCCCGGGGTAAACGGCATGAAGAATTCGTGGAAGTGATCCTGTCCCGTAGCCTTCAACGTGGTAATTGTTCTTCCGTGGAAGGAGTTCAGCAGGGTTAAGATAGTGGATCGCCCGTCACCATACTTGTCAAAGCTGTACTTTCTGGCAAGCTTGACCATGCCTTCATTGGCTTCGGCTCCGGAGTTGCCAAAGAAAACGGCGCCCATGCCGGTTCTTTCCACCAGCTTTTCTGCCACCTGTGCGCACGGTGCGGTGTAATACAGATTGGAAATGTGTGCCAGTTTGGAAATCTGTTCCGAAACAGCGGCAATCTGCTTTTCATTGGCGTACCCGATGGAAGAAACGCCAATGCCGGAGGTAAAGTCAATGTAGGAATTGCCTTTATCATCATACAAAGTGGCACCCTTGCCGTGATCAATCAGAAGATCATTTCTGGCATAGGTGTGCATAACATATTTCTTATCTAATTCTTTGATATCCATTATACCTTGTCCTCTCCTCTCCAAATCATGGTGCCGATACCCTTATGGGACAGCAATTCAATCAGAATGGAATGCGGATTTCTGCCGTCCAGAATATGGGTTCGT
Organism: Muribaculaceae bacterium; assembly: GCA_963620745.1. Classification (GTDB taxonomy): domain Bacteria; phylum Bacillota; class Clostridia; order Oscillospirales; family Acutalibacteraceae; genus RUG420. The sequence goes on from CAVFBE010000003.1 coordinate 2,711, forward strand.
TCTACGCCCATTTCCAGCGCTCTTTGGCAGCAGTCCACTTTCGGAATCATGCCGCCGGTCAGAATGCCGCTTTCTTTTAAGGTGTCAATTTCATCCAAACGGATTTGGCGAATCAGGCTGGTCGGATCTTTGGGATCCCGCAGGACGCCTTCTACATCCGTCATCAGAATTAGTTTGGTTGCGCCAACGGCAATGGCAATTTCTGCTGCCGCCGTGTCTGCATTAATGTTGTAGCAGGTGTTTCCGTCCAGACCGGCTGCCACAGTGGAAACCACCGGGATGGCGTCCTTGGCCAGAATAATTTTGATGATATCCGGATCTACGCCGACAATTTCGCCGACCAGACCGTAGTCATAGCCGTCTCCTTTGTCCAGCTTTACGGCAGTAATGAAGTTGTCATCCATACCGCAAATGCCGACGGCGTGACCGCCGACATGGTTAATCTTGGTAACCAGGTTTTTATTGACTTTACCGGCCAGAACAGACTGTACCACATCCATGGTTTCTTCATCCGTATACCGAAGCCCGTTGACAAACTTGGACTGATGGCCGATTTTTTTCAGCATGGCGTTGATTTCCGGGCCACCGCCGTGTACCAGAATGACCTTAATTCCAACCAGGGAAAGCAATACTACGTCGTGAATGACTGCATCGAACAGGTCGGGAGAAATCATGGCGTTGCCACCGTATTTTACAACAACTGTCTTACCGGAGTACCGTTGAATGTAAGGCAGCGCTTCTACTAAAATTTTTGCTTTATCTGCAGATGAAATTTCCATATGCCCTGCCTCCTTAGGTGCGATAGTCTCCGTTAATTTTAACGTAATCATAGGTCAGGTCACAGCCCCAGCAAGTGGCGGCGCCGTCACCTTCCGCTAAAGAAATCTGAATAATAACTTCCTTTTCTGAAAGAACCTTTGTGGCAAGCTCTTCATCAAACGGAATGCCCTTGCCGCCTTCACAAACCGGAACCGTACCGGCAGCGGAGGCAAAGCTGATTTTAGCACCGGATGGCTTGAATTCTGCGCCGGAATACCCCATGGCGCAGAGAATTCTGCCCCAGTTGGCGTCCTTTCCGAACACAGCCGCCTTGGTCAGTGAGGAGGAAATGACGCTCTTGCCCAGCTGTTCCGCAGTGGCTTCATCCTTAGCACCGCTTACTTCACAGGTAATCAGGTGTGTTGCCCCTTCCCCGTCTGCGGCCATTTCTCTGGCCAGTTCTATGCAGAGGGTATTTAAAACCTCCGTAAAGGTCTGATAATCTTCGTTCTTTTCTGCAATGGCCTGGTTTTCTGCCATACCGTTTGCCAGGAGAATGCAGCTGTCATTGGTGGACATGTCCCCGTCTACGCTAATGCGGTTAAAACTTTTAGAGACCGCTTCCTGTAAGGCTTCCTTCAGCAGGTCTTTCTGAATGGCCACATCCGTAGTCAGGTAGCAAAGCATGGTACCCATATGCGGATGAATCATGCCGGAGCCCTTGGAAATGCCGCCTAAATGGCAGGTCTTTCCGCCCAGTTCAAATTCATAGGCCAGTTCTTTCTTTACGGTGTCGGTTGTCATAATGGCGTGTGCCACGTCATCCGAACCGTTTGGATTCAGGCCGTGAACCAGTTCCGGAAGAGCTGCTTCAATGGCTTCTACATTTAAGCGGACACCAATAACGCCGGTGGAAGAAACTAAGACGTCTTCTTCCCGCAGGTTCAATGCCTTGGAAACCATCTGGCATTCCTGCGTGGCAGTTTCAATTCCCTCTGGGGCACAGGCATTGGCGATGTAGCTATTTACAATGACTGCCTGGGCTACCCCGTTTTCCAAGTGCTTCTGATCCAGCACAACCGGATCTGCCTTTACCAGGTTACTGGTAAATAAACCGGCAGCGCTGCAAAGCACTTCGGAATAAATCAGGCCCAAATCCTTTCTGGACGGATTGGACGTTGCTTTAATACCGGCATGCAAGCCGTTGGCCAAAAATCCTTTGGCAGCGCAAATGCCGCCTTCTATCTTCTTCATGTTGTACTCCTTCATACCAGGCCCTCTGTTTCCGGGAAGCCTAACATCAGGTTCATATTCTGAACGGCTGCGCCGGAAGCGCCCTTTCCAAGATTATCAAAGCGGGAAACCAGAACCATACGGTCCTTATTTCCGCAAACGGTAATTTCCAATTGATTGGTACCGGCAAACTGATTGGCTGACAGGAAGCCGCTTGTGGCAACTTCTTCCGCAACGGTAATCAGTGCCGTATTGCGATAGTATTCAAACAGCATATCCCGGATCTGTTCCGGCGTATAGCCATGAACTTGGGAACCGTGAAGCGGAATGGAGACTTCCATGCCCTTATAGTACTGATCTACAATGGGGCAAAATACGGGAGCTTCCGTCAGTCCGCAAACCTGCTGCATTTCCGGCAGATGCTTATGATTGCCGTTTAAGCCGTACTGGCGGGGCGCGTCCAGCGCCACGTCACGGTCCGGCGCTTCATATTCGGCAATCATACTTTTCCCGCCGCCGGAGTAGCCGGTCAGGGAAAAGGCCGTCAGCGGCGTATCCGCGGAAAGAATGTCCAGCTTTACCAAAGGATACACAATAGAGATGAAACCGGTGGCATGGCAGCCCGGATTGGCCACCCGTCCGGCATTCATAATGTGCTGTCTTCGTTCATAGGAAAGTTCCGGAAAGCCGTAGGCCCAGTCCGGGTTGACGCGGTGCGCCGTGGACGCGTCAATGACGCGGGTGGCCGGATTTTCAATCAGGCTGACGGCCTCCCTGGCCGCCTGGTCCGGCAGGCACAGAAAAACAATATCTGCCTGGTTTAAATACTCTTTTCGCAGGGCGGGATCTCTTCGCTGTTCTTCCGGAATCAGCAAAAGCTGAATGTCAGAACGGGAACCCAGGCGATCATAAATCTGCAAGCCTGTGGTTCCGGATTTTCCGTCTATGTAAACGATTGGTTTCAAAAAAGGTCCTCCCCTGTTTCAGTAGTATAGGTATGATAATACAAAAGAGTGGTATCTTCAAGTTCTATTTGCATATAAATTCAATAAATTCCCAATCAAATTGAATATTTATTCAACTTATACTGCATATGCATTAAATTATACAGACGCAGCAGCATAAAACAGAAGTAATGGGTCTGTTTTGCAACAGACCCACATTTTTTTATTCCATGCTTACCTTATGATAAACCTTCTTGCCCTTCTTCAGAACAATACCGGCTTTTAAAGCATCTTCTGCAAAGGTGGTAAACGGATCCGTTACTTTTTCACCGTCTACGGAAATGCCACCCTGCTGTACCAGACGTCTGCCTTCACCCTTGGAAGAGCAAATGCCGGTCTTTACCAACAGGTCCAGTACAGGAATGACACCCTCTGTTAAATCAGCGCTTGTCAAAACCGTGCTTGGCATATCTTCGGAATTACCGGCGCCGGAGAACAAGGCTCTTGCTGTATTCTGTGCCTTTACAGCCTCTTCTTCCCCGTGAACCAGTTTGGTCAGTTCATAAGCCAGAATTTCTTTGGCGGTATTCAACTGACTGCCTTCCCAGGAATCCATAGCGTCAATTTCTTCCAGCGGAAGGAAGGTCAGCATACGGATGCATTTCAAAACGTCGTCGTCTCCGACATTTCTCCAATACTGATAGAATTCATATGGCGAAGTCTTTTCCGGATCCAGCCAAACGGCACCGGAAGCCGTCTTACCCATCTTCTTTCCTTCCGAGTTCATCAGAAGGGTAATGGTCATGGCATAGGCATCCTTGCCCAGTTTCTTACGGATCAGTTCGGTACCGCCCAACATGTTGGACCACTGGTCGTCTCCGCCGAATTGCATGTTACAGCCGTATTCCTTGAACAGATGATAGAAGTCATAGGACTGCATAATCATGTAGTTGAATTCTAAGAAGGAAAGACCTCTTTCCATGCGCTGCTTATAGCATTCTGCGCGGAGCATATTATTAACAGAGAAGCAGGCGCCAACGTCCCGCAGGAGCTCAATATAATTCAGCTTTAACAGCCAGTCGGCATTGTTGACCATAATGGCCTTATCCGGACCGAATTCAATAAACCGCTCCATCTGCTTTTTAAAGCAGTCACAGTTGTGTTGAATGATTTCCGGGGTCATCATGGAACGCATGTCAGTCCGTCCGGACGGGTCACCAATGTAACCGGTACCACCGCCAATCAGGACAACCGGGGTATTGCCGGCCATCTGCAGGCGCTTCATCAGGCAAAGAGCCATGAAGTGACCAACATGAAGGCTGTCTGCAGTCGGGTCAAAACCAATATAGAATTTTGCTTTCCCGGCATTGACCAATTCTCTGATTTCCTCTTCATCCGTTACCTGGGCAATCAAACCACGGGCAACCAGTTCTTCATAGATTTCTATCGAACTCATCCTTTCTTTTTTGCGATTCATCAGATGCTAAATAAATGTAGCTTTTTACCTTTCAAAAGTCAAGTAGCTACGGCATTTTTTGCGTGTTGTAACAGCTCTTTTGCACTTTCTTTCTGCAAGTCCGTAATTTCTACGCCACCCATGATACGGGCCAGTTCTTTAATGCGTCCCTCCTGATCCAGAGGCTGGACGCGCGTATAGGTTTTGCCGTCCTGCACTTCCTTATATAAGAAGAAATGCGCTTCTGCATAGGCAGCAACCTGTGCACTATGGGTAATACAGATAACCTGATGTCTGGCGCTGACCGACTTCAGCTTAATGGCTATTTTTTCGGCTGCACTGCCGGAAACACCGGTGTCAATTTCATCAAAAATCAGTGTGGCAACATTGCCCTTGTCAGACAAGACATTCTGGATGGCCAGCAAAATCCGGGAAAGCTCGCCGCCGGAGGCAATTTTGGCCAGCGGCTTTAAGGCTTCGCCCGGATTCGGACTGATTAAAAATTCAATCTGGTCGGATCCGGTCGGATTCAGCTTACAGCGGGTAAAGCTGGTGGACAGTTCCACATGCGGCATATCCAGAAATTGCAATTCTTTTTGAACCCGGACTTCAAAGTCAGATGCCGCATGGCTTCTGGCCAAATGCAACCGATCGGCGGCAGCCAGTAATTGCTCTTTTCGTTGTTCCAGCTCTGCAAGTACTTCTTCCCGGTTGGAGCCAAGTCCCTGCAGGGATTGTAGCTCTTCTTCTGCGTCTGCCAGATAAGAAAGCATGCTTTCTTCGTCCGGACCATATTTCAATTGTAATTGATGGAGGAAGCTAAGCCGTTCTTCTACCACAGCCTGTTGCTGCGGATTATAGTCTGCCTGCTGCAGGATGGTTTCAATGTGCGCTTTTAAGTCCTGGGCAGCGTAGGCAAGATCATTGGCTTCCTGTAACAGGACAGAAGCTTCATCCAAATGACCTGCCGGGCTCTGCAATGCGTTTACCACATCAAACAAAAGAGTCAGCGCACCATTGGTTTCTTCCCCATCTGTCAGGGCTGCCTCTGCGCGATGCAGTCCGTCCAAAACCTTTTCCGCATTGCGGAAAAAGTCCCTTTTCTTTTTCAGTTCGTCATATTCACCGACCGTAATCTGTGCGGCCTGCAACTCCTGCACTTCAAACTGCAGGGTTTCTATGCGGCGTTGCCGCTCTTCCGCACCGGATTCCAGCTGACGAAAATTACGATACAGCCTGGAATAGGCTTCGTATTCTTTCAGATACTCCTGATGAATGGGTTCCAATCCACCCAGAGCATCCAGATATTGGTAATGGTATTCCGGATTCAGCAGATTTTGGGAATCATGCTGTCCATGAATGCTAATCAGTGTTTTTCCAAGGGTCTTTAACATGGTAACCGTAACCGGTGTTCCGTTCACCTTGCAGATATTCCTGCCGTCTTCCCGAATGGCACGGGAAATCTGCAGGGCACGGTCAGACGGGACCGAAAGGCCAAGCTGTTGCAGTACTTCCAGCGTATCATCTGAAACCTGTTCAAATAACGCAACCACTGTTGCGCCGGATGCCCCGGTTCGGATTAAATCTTTGGATGTTCGTTCCCCCAGGACCGCGCTTAACGCGTCAATGACGATGGATTTGCCTGCGCCGGTTTCGCCGCTCAGGACGTTCAGGCCGGAGCAGAAATCCATTTGTGCCGCTTCAATAATGGCAATATTTTCAATGGTAAGACTACTGAGCATAAGTCTTTCCTCCTAGGCAAGAATCCGTTCCCGGAGTTCCTGACAAAAGGCTTCCGCCCGTTCTTCGGTCCGGCACAAAACAAAAATGGTGTCATCTCCGGCCAGGGTTCCGACAACACCTTTAAAATCCAGTGCGTCCAAAGCGGCACCGGCGGCGCTGGCCATGCCAACATGGGTTTTCACAACGCAGGTATTCAGGGCATAATCCACTGAAAGAATGGCGCCGGCTAAAATACTGTCATACCGTTCCTGGTGCAGTTCCCGGTCTGTTGTACCAAGACTGTAGTAAGACCGGCCGTCACTGCCAACCTTTTTTACCAGCTTCAGTTCTTTTAAATCCCGGGAGATGGTGGCCTGCGTTACCTGTACGCCATCTTCCGTCAGACGGCGAATCAGATCATCCTGGGTGGAAATCTGATATTCGGTAATCAGTCTTAAAATCTGCGCTTGGCGTTCCTTACGTGCGTTCATGAATCAGTCCTCCGTTTTGGACATTTTCTTTTTCAGAATTTCAAAGAAGTTTTCATGTTTAATACGAATAAAATTAGCATAACGAAGGGATTTATAAACTTTAATAATATCCCCTTTTTTCAATTCTACAGAGGGCTCTCCGTCAACGGAGAGCAACAGGTCCGTATATCTGGCCTCTTCCCCACTGGTTAAAGTCAATCGGTTGTTCGGATTAAATACAATGGGTCGGGAGAACACGGAATGTGCGCAAATGGGAGTAACTACAATACCCTCTAATTGCGGATCAATAATCGGGCCGCCGGCAGAGAAGGTGTATGCCGAGGATCCGGTTGGAGTAGAAACAATAATGCCATCTGCATGATAGGAAGCAATGTGGCGTCCGTCACAGGCAAGGTCTAAATCGCACATGCGCATTTCAATGCCACGGGCAACTACTACGTCATTAATGACGTGATTGGAGTAGACCTCTTCCCCATCACGGTAAACACTGACTTCCAGGAGCATGCGGTGGTCTTCGGTGTATTCGCCGTCAATCAGCTTCTTTAACAGGGAAAGTTCATCACTTTCCAAACCGGCCATAAAGGCAAGGCGTCCGGCGTTAATACAAAGCACCGGCTTTTTATAATCAACAATACTTTTGGCACAGGTCAGCATGGTACCGTCTCCGCCAACGGAAATAACGGCGTCACACCAAACCACCAGCTCCGGAAATTCCATGAACCGGATGTTTGGAATTTCATTTGCCAGGTTACGGTCAAAGGTACGGAAGGCAAACTCCGCACCATAAACCGTCAGCCACTGACAAATTTCCTTGGTGACTGCCAATGCATTTTTTCTTGTTAAATTCGGAATAATGGCTACTTTCATTTCCGTTCTCCATTTCCTACCTTGTTGCTTAAGCGTTCAAAGCCTGATGGGATTCTTCTGTTAAGCTGCGAATGGAAAAGTCCACCTGATTTTCCGGTTGCTCCGCTTTTTCCAGCAGCATTAAGTATTCAATATTTCCTTCCGGACCTTTGATGGGAGAATAGGTCAGTCCCAGCAAAGAGAAGCCGGTTTCCAACGCAAATGCGGTAATGGTTTCCACCACTTCCGTGTGGACGGCAAGGTCCCGGACAACGCCTTTTTTGCCGACCTTTTCCTTTCCCGCTTCAAATTGCGGTTTAATCAGACAGACGGCCTGTCCGTGATCTTCCAGTAAAGTGTGTAATACCGGAAGGATTTTTTTCAGTGAAATAAAGGATACATCTACACTGGAAAAGCCGATTTTGTCCGGCACCTGTTCCTCTGTTACATAGCGGAAATTGGTGCGTTCCAGGTTGACCACCCGTTCGTCTGAACGAAGCTTCCAGGCCAGCTGGCCGTATCCGACATCTATGGAATAAACCTTTACTGCACCGTTTTGCAGCATACAGTCAGTAAAACCTCCAGTGGAAGCGCCTACATCCATACAGATTTTCCCGTCCAGGGACAGATTCCACAGTTGCATGGCTTTTTCCAGTTTTAAGCCGCCGCGGCTGACATAAGGCAGCTTGCTTCCGCGCACTTCAATCTTGTCTTCCGGCTTAATCTGGGTTCCGGCTTTGGTTTCTTTTTGCCCGTTAACATAGACCTGTCCGGCCATGATCAGCGCCTTGGCCTTTTCCCGGCTGTCGGTATGGCCTTCTTCAAAAACGGCCAGATCCAAACGTTTTTTCTCACTCATGCGTTTCTTCTGCACTCTCTTCCGTTTTGGAAATTTTCAGTTCTGCCGCATCCAGGGTCTTGTTGCAAAAAGCGGCCAGTTTGGTGCCTTCTTCAAAGAGCTGTAAAGAATCATCCAGGCCTAACTCGCCCTTTTCCAGCTTTGCCACAATTTCTTCCAGGCGGGCAATTGCAGCTTCATAGGTTAATTCTGCCATAGGTTACTCCTGTTCTACGGATTCCACGCGGCAATGGATTTTGCCGTTGGAAACCTGTACTGTCATATCTTCTTTTGGATTTACGGCTGTAATACTTTGTACCACCCTGCCCTCCTGATTAAAGGAAAGGCTATATCCTCTTGCCAGGACCTTCAGCGGTGCAAATGCATCCAGCTTTCCGGCACAGACAGACAATTGCATTCGTCCTTTTTGCACCTGTGTTTCCATGGTACGCTGCATGCTTTCTTCCCGGCGATGCAGTCTTTGCTGTTCCATCAGCACCCTGCTTTGCAACAGCTGGGTCATTTTATCTGTCATGGTGTCCAGTGTTAAGCGGCGTTCATTGATCAGCGAAGTTAAGCTGCGTAAGACCGTACTGGAAGCCAGGGCATTGACTTTGGTCCGGCTGTTTTTCAAATAAGAGGTCATACTGCTGTGAAGTCTGGTTTGCATCAGCAATAGTTTTTCCAGTTCCTCCAGGCGATCCGGGGTACACAGTTCTGCCGCTGCAGACGGCGTTGGTGCCCGTAGGTCGGACACAAAGTCTACAATGGTAAAATCGGTTTCGTGTCCGACGCCGGTGACCACCGGTGTCTGCAGGTCAAAAACAGTACGGGCCACGCGTTCGTCATTGAAGCACCAGAGGTCTTCCATGGACCCGCCGCCGCGCACTAAAAGAATAACATCCAAATGGCGGCCGTCCAGTTCCCGCAGCGCATTGCAAATTTGCTGCGGGGCGCTGTTACCCTGCACCAGGCAGGGTGCCAGCAGCAGTTCTGCCTGCGGCCAGCGGCGGCGCAGGACGTTGCAAACGTCCTGGAATGCGGCCCCTGTTGGAGAGGTGGCTACCCCGATTTTTTGGGGATAACCCGGCAACGGCTTTTTATGGCGGTCATCAAAAAGACCTTCTTTGCCCAGCTTTTCCTTTAACTGTTCAAAGGCAAGACTTAATGAGCCAAGGCCGTCCGGTTGCATGTTGTCAATATAAAATTGATACTGGCCACCTGCAGGATAAACAGAAACCGAGCCGAAGCAGATGACGTTCATGCCATCTTTCGGCAGAAAGGGCAGCCGTGCCGCATTGTTGCGGAACATAACCGCTTTCATCTGTGAGTCCTTATCCTTCAGGGTTAAATAAAAGTGGCCGCTGCGGATATGGTTGTTGAAATTGGAAATTTCCCCGACCAGAAAAATATGTTTGAGTCTGCAATCCGCATCTAAGACGGATTTAAGATACGTATTTACCTGACTGACCGTCAGTACCTGAGGGGTTACGGATTCCATAGGCGCCCTCCTTAAGAACGTTCCTGCAGAGCGGCAAGAACCGCAATACCGGCTGCATTATCCGCAGAAAAGACCGGTTCTGCAAAGCTGCAGTCAAAGCGGTTCAGGAAGTCCTGACGGATGATGCTGTTGCTCATGACCCCGCCGGAAAAGACCAGATGCATTCCGGGATACTCCTGTAACAGAGCCGTTGCCATGGCAGCCAAAGATTCTTTAATATAAGTCAGACAATAAAGCGCAATGTCTGCAGGAGCTTCTCCGGCCTGCAGCATCTTCTGACACTGGTTTTCCACGCCGGACAAACTGCAGTTTAAGCCTTTGACAGACGGATGCACTTGATAGGTTTTGGTAGATTGCAAAGCCAGGCGTTCCAGTTCCGGACCGGCCGGAAACGAAAGGCCCAGCATAACGCCAACACGGTCAATAGCCATGCCGGCCTTTAAATCAGAAGAGGTGCCAAGCAGCGTTGCTTCCAGCGGTGCTTCCGTGCCACCCTGTACCAGCAGACTTTCCGTGGTTCCGCCGCTGACATGAAATGCCAGGAACTGTTTTCCTACCAGATCCAGACGGCCGGCAGAATACAAGGCTGCCGCAATATGTCCTTCCTGGTGGGAGAACGAACACAGTGGGACACCAAGCACGGCAGCAAGACTTTCGGCGGTATGCTGTCCCACCGTAAAGCAGGGCATATAGGATCCGCTGAGCCTTCTTGGCCGGTCCGAAACGCCAACCGCTTTTAACAGTGGTCCTGCGGGACGGTCTTCCGGAAGCACACCTGCTGTCCGGCACTCTGTCAGCAAGTCCGTCAGCAGGACGGACAGCTGCTGGGTATGGTGGAAAACGGCATCGCTTTGGCGGATGCCCTTTTCCCCGGACCGTACCGGAAGCAGTTTCTTCTTTTGGAAGACCCTCCCGGTTGCGGTATCATACAGCGCCACAGACGTGGTGTAATTACTGGTATCTATGCCAAGATAAAAGCTCATGCTTCTGTCCTGGAAAGGGTTCCTAAAATACCGTTAATGAAGGAACTGTCTTCCTTTCCGGCGTATTTTTTTGCCAGTTCCACGGCTTCATTAATGGTAACGCCGACCGGAACGTCTTCAAAATAAAGAATTTCCGTAATGGCCAGACGGAGAATGGCAAGGGAAACCTTGCTCATGCGATCCAGTGTCCAGCCTACGGCATAGGTTGTAATTTTGTCATCCAGCTCTTCCTGATGCGCTTTGGCAGCAGTAACCAGCTGCTCCGTAAAAGCAGATGGCTCAATATATTCGGAATCCAGTCCAAGCTGCATTAATTCCGCAGCTTCCAGCTCCGGCTGGAACAATTGTTCAAATAAAAGCAGGAAAGCCTGCTCCCGTTCCTGACTTCTGGTCAGCATAATTTTTATACCCCCATAATAAAAAAAGCCCTTCAAAACCGGTATTCAGTTTGGAAGGGCATCTGGATTGATTCATTCAGATTTCAAGGTTCTTTGACTTCAAAGGAAAGATCCGCTTCCGGTTCTTCCGCTTCCTTGTCTATTCCGGTAATGGTAATATCTACCCGCGTTACCAGGCGACCGGTAATATTCTGGATGGTCTTTTTAACCGCCTTCTGTACTTCGGAAGAAACATCCTGAATTTTGGCGTTTGGCGCCAGGGTC
>CAVFBE010000004.1:0-23783 GCA_963620745.1 Muribaculaceae bacterium
TACGCCCATTTCCAGGAAGCTCGGCTTTTCATACTGCGGTTCGTTGGCAGGATCTTCCAGATCCAGACCTTCGTGGGACAGATGCCAGAGGTTCTTGTCCTTGGAGTAGTTGGTTTCCCGGTTAATCCGAAGCGGAATGTTGTGGGCTTCGGCATAGTCAATTTCTTCGTCACGGGATTTGATGTCCCATTCCCGCCACGGAGCAATGATTGGGAGATCCGGTGCAAAGGTCTTCAGAGCCAGTTCAAACCGAACCTGGTCATTGCCCTTGCCGGTGCAACCGTGACAAATGGCGTCAGCGCCTTCTGCTTTTGCAATTTCAGCCAGACGTTTGGCAATTAACGGTCTGGCGAAGGAGGTTCCCAGAAGATAGTCTTCATACTTTGCTCCGGCCATAACGCACGGAATAATGAAGTCGTCTACAAATTCGTCGGTCAGGTCTTCAATGTAAAGCTTGGAAGCGCCGGTAGCAAGGGCTTTTTCTTCCAGACCTTCCAGTTCGTCTGCCTGTCCTACGTTGCCGGAAACGGCAATGACTTCGCAGTTATTATAGTTTTCTTTTAACCAAGGGATGATAATGGAAGTGTCCAGTCCGCCGGAGTAGGCCAGCACTACCTTTTTGATCTTGGATTTATCTAATTTTGCCATGGAAAAAATCCTCCTGTGAATGAATTCTGTATGTATTATAGCCCCCAAAAGGGGAAAGTCAAGGCAAAAGCGAATAAAAATTCAAAATATTTTCTCATTACCGCATAAATATTCAGCATATGCAGAATTTTATGCACCCTTTTTCGGGCGATGCAGCCCTTTCATATATTAATAGTATGTTGCTAGAAAGCCGGTATTAGTGGTATAATCCAGCTAACTAAAAGTGGGTTTTTAGCACTTTTCAGGAGGCCAAGAATGAATGAAAAAGAAATCCGGGACGAACTGATTATTGGGCGCAACCCGGTTATAGAAGCCCTGAAGGCGGGCCGCAACATAGATACCCTGTACCTTGCCAGAGGGGAAAAGCAAGGCTCTTTGGGGAAAATTGCAGCTTTATGCCGGGAAGCCGGCGTGCTGATTAAGGAAACCGATAACAAAAAGCTGGACTACATGTGCGGCAACGCCAATCATCAGGGCGTCATTGCCCGGGTTGCGGCGCATGAGTATGCAACTATAGAGGACCTGTTTGCCCGCGCGGAGGAACGCGGAGAAGATCCGTTCTTTATTCTTTGCGATGAAATTGCAGACCCCCATAACCTGGGCGCCATCATTCGGACAGCCGAATGTGCCGGGGCCCATGGGGTTATTGTTCCGAAGCGCCGGTCAGCAACTTTGAATTATACGGTAGACAAAACCGCTGCCGGGGCACTGGAGTACTTGCCGGTTGCCCGCGTCAGCAACCTGCCGTCTGCCATGGACGAATTAAAAAAGCGTGGTGTCTGGATTTACGGCACGGACATGGAAGGACAAACCTGGTGTCAGGCAGACGTCAAGGGGCCCATGGCCCTGGTGGTCGGTTCCGAAGGAACCGGCATGGGCCGCCTGGTACGGGAAAAATGTGACTTTATTTTGTCCCTGCCACTGCAGGGCCACATTAATTCCCTGAATGCCTCGGTTGCCGCGGGCATCGTCATGTACGAAGTTACCCGGCAGCGCCTGAACTTGAAAGCCAAATAAAGGAGGTGCAGGTATGGCCAATGAACGCAACTTAAGCGTAGAAGAAATTATGGCAGAAATCATGGCAAACGCCACCGCCAAAGCAACCGGGGAACCCGTTGCCCGCGCAGGCTGGTCCATGGATGAAATAGATGAATTACTGGCGGAAAACCCGTCTGCTGCAGTACCTGCGTCTTATCCGGAACCGGTAGAACCTGCTGTCACTGAAGAGGATGAAGAAGACGAATACAGCTTCCATGGGGAAGACTATAACCTGTATCTGCCGGAAGAAGAGGAAGAGGACCTACCCCATACGGCAGAGCAGGATGCGGTTGCCTTTGTAGACCAGCTCATGAAAGAACAGAATGTGAAGGACTACCATCGAGCGGACTACACCCGTACCGCACCGCTGGATTTAGATCTTGTGGAAGAGGAACCGGAGGTTTCACCGGAACCGCCACAGCCGCAGCATTATTTTTCCGGTGCAAGTGCACCGGTGGAAGAACTGCCGGAAGAAGAGTATGCCACAGAAGAATATGAAGAGCCGGTGTACGCAGAGGAAGAGTACGCAGAACCGGAATATGCTGACTCGCCAGAGGAATTTGACACAGATGAGCCGGACTATGAAGGCGAACCGGCGTATGACGAACCAGAGTATGACGAAGAGGATTATCCGGAAGAACGGCAACCCGGTATTTTCGGGCGCCTGAAACGGTCCCTGGAAGATTTCCTGCAGGGCGGTATGGTAGAAGATGAACCGGAAGACGACTATCCGGAAGAAGAGGAAGAACCGGAAGACGTGCCGGTACAGCACGTAACGGGAAAAGAAACTTTTGCGGATGCAGACGCACAGCAAAAGACCCGTGTGTTCCCCGCAGCCGGGGCTGAAGAGCCGGAGCCGAAAATCCAGTCCCTTCATTTGCAGGGGGAATTATCCAAAGGGGTAGATGAAAATCCGGATTCCCCGAAGATGATTATGGAACTGGCAGATGACCGGAGCGAAGAGGACCAGCGGTATGAAAAGCGGGCGCTTGCTGACAAAACCGTTGGCATTCATCCCATTCACAATGACAAAATCCAGCACCAGATCCGTCAGGGAAAAGTGGAACGCAGCGGTGGCGGAATGGCCACCGATAAATACCGGGAGCGCTTTTTGCGTCGCCAGCAGCAGAAGCTGGAAACCACCGCAGAGCATGAGGCTCTGCATCAGGGGGACGTACCCGAACCGGTAGAACGCCCGGGCTTCCTGGTAAAGAAAAGTAAGTTTGCCAATACGGCGGACCTGGAACCCATCCCGACTATTATTGCGGCAGACGCAGACTTAAATACCTTTGACCAGACCATTGTGGCCAAGGGAAACGCGCCTACCATTGAACATGAAGATGTGGAAATAGACGGCCAGATTAAACTGGTCGGCTTTGATGACCGCGAAGCACCACCGGAACAGATTGACGAAGAAAATGCGGAAGAAGTACTCCGCGAAAAGCGCAATCAGAAGGTGGCAGAATTCCGCCTGGATCCGGACCTGGGACAGGAGCCGGAACCGGAGGACGGTCCGGATGACCTGGAATACGAAGACTTTTCCTCGGCACCGCCACGGAGAAGCCCGCGGGTTTCCCGCAACTCCATTACGTCGGACTATCTGGATGACGAATATCGGAAGACTTCGGACAAAGACCGGATTGTAGAAGGTCTGGAGCACTCTGCCAAATGGGCGGGTGCCAGTACCATTGCCGAAGGCTGTATTGTGCTGTTTGCCCTGATCCTTAGTATCATTACCGGCGGAAAGCTGGATTCCCTGGGTGGCAATGCAGTGGTTGTCATCTTTATTAATTTAGGACTTTTATTAATTTCCTGTATCTTTGGCGTCCGCACTTTGCAGAAAGGCTTCCTTGGCCTTTTCCGCGGTCGGATGAATGCTGCCGGTGCCGCCACCTTGGTTGTCTTTCTGACCCTGATTGAAGAGCTGGTTGCGGCAGTTCAGTCCACCACCGGAACGCCAAGCATGGGCCTGTACACGGCAGCGGCAACGCTGGGGCTGTTTGTTGCTTCTTTGGTACGTTATCTGTCTTTGAAGCGGGCCAAAGGAAACTTTGATTTTGTTACCAGCGGAACCCAGCTGTATGCGTCTGATCTGATTGAAGATGAAGACGATTCCTTTGAAATCGGACGTGGGCTGCTGATTGCGGATCCGGCCATTTCCTACAGCGCCAAAATTAAAAAGCCAAGACGGTTCGTGGAAAGTTCTTTTGCGGATGATCCCGCAGACGAAAGTATTTCCCGCCCAACCTTGGCCATTCTGGCGGTTTCTGTCATTGCAGCCATTGTCTTTGGTCTGCTCCGCAGCAGCGTTACCGCAGGCTTTAACACCTTTGTAGCCTTAATGGCCATCGGCGTTCCCTGCTTTGTTACACTGGCCAGCAATGTTGGTCTGTATGTGGTAGACAAAGCCTTTAGCAAAAAGGGCTCAGCCATCCTTGGCCACCGCGCCGTAGTGGAAAGCGCAGAAATGAATGCATACGCTATTGACAGCACCGAACTGTTCCCGAAGGAATCCATCAGCATCATTGGTATTAAAACCTTCCACAACATGCGGATTGATGACGCCATTCTGTATTCGGCGGCGCTGGCCATTGAAGCGCAGAACCCGCTGAGTGGCGTATTTGAAAACACCATTCTTGGAAAGCGGGATCTGCTCCCGCCGGTAGAAACCCTGGCCTATGAAGAACGCCTCGGCCTGTCCGCCTGGATTCACGGCCGCCGCGTGCTGTTCGGAAACCGGGATTTACTGATTAACCATAATGTGGAAATTACGGATGAAACCTTTGAACAGCAATATACGCACAATGGCCGGAAGGTCATGTACCTGGCCATTGCCGGTAAGATTGCTGCCATGTTTGTCATCCAGTACCGCGCCGACCGGCGGATGCGAGTGGCTCTGCGGAACGCAGACCGCGCCGGCATCACGCTTTTGGTGCGCAACACGGATTGCAATATTACCGAAGATATGATCAGCCACTATTTCAAGCTGCCGAACGCTACGGTAAAAATCCTAAGCCCGGTTTCCGGAGACCTGTTCCAGAAGTACCAGGGTGAAGAAAAGAAAATTGCCGGAAGCGGCCTGATTCACAACGGTACGCTGGAAGCTTCCTTGCGGACCGTATACGAAGCCCGTCGCCTGTATGATGGCATCTTTACCAACCGTGTTATGGCCATTGTTTACTCTGTACTGGCCGTCATCCTCAGTGTGGTATTAATTGCCATCAACGGTCCAAGTTACCTGACGGACTATCTGGTAGTGGCGTTCCAATTGCTGTACAGCCTGATTGCAGTTGGCTTCCCGTATTTGCAATCCCGTCACGTCAACAAGTAAGACGCCTGCTGACCAAGGCGCAAATCCAAAACCAAAGAAAAAGACCCCGTTGCTTTAAGCAACGGGGCCTTGTCATGTTAGGTTTGTTCTGCTTTCCGCAGGCTGGAGACAATTAGTCAGCAGTGTACGGAAGAAGAGCAACGTGTCTTGCACGCTTGATAGCGGTGGTCAGTTCGCGCTGATGATAAGCGCAAGTACCGGTAGCTCTGCGCGGCAGGATCTTGGCTCTGTCAGAAGTGAACTTGCGAAGACGGGCAGTGTCTTTGTAGTCAATCTTTTCTACTTTGTCTACGCAGAAAGCACAAACTTTTCTGCGGGAACGTCTGCCTCCACGATTTCTATCGTATGCCATGTTGGTCTTTTCCTCCTTGTAAAAATTTTTGGGTGTTAGAACGGAAGTTCGTCGTCCACATCCATAGATGAGAAGTCATCTGCGCCTGCGGTAGAGAATGCAGGTGCTGCAGGAGCGGCCGGTGTTGCCTGAGCAACCGGAGCGGCGCCGGTGCCGGATTCTGCTTTGGATCCGCAGAAGCTGACATTGTCTGCAACAATTTCAACTGCAGTGCGCTTGTTGCCGTTTTTGTCTTCATAGTTCCGGGTCTGAATGGAGCCCTGAACTGCAATCATGCTGCCTTTGTGGAAATACCGGGAAACAAATTCCGCGGTCTGCCGCCAGGCAACAACGTTAATGAAGTCGGTCTGCCGTTCGGTACCGGCTTTCTGGTAAGAACGGTCTACGGCTACGGAAAAGCTGGTTACGCTGATTCCGTTCGTTGTGGTACGAAGTTCCGGGTCCGCTGTTAAACGGCCCATGATGATTGCACAGTTAAGCATAAGAAGTTCCTCCTATCTTACTTTGCAATGTTAAGGAATCTGAGAACACCTTCGGTGATGGTAAGTCTGCGTTCCAGTTCAACCGGGAATTCCGGTTCTGCACTGTAATTGACAACAGCATAGTAGCCATCCGGTTCATCCTGAATAGCGTAAGCCATTTTGCGCTTACCCCACTCATCAATTTCGCCTAATGTGCCGTGCTTCTCAATCAGAGCAGTGAACTTACCGAGTAATTCCTTAGCTGCTTCTTCGCCGTCTTTTACGGAGAAAACCAACATGATTTCATACTCTTTTGCCATTATAAGCACCTCCTTTTGGGCTTTGGCCCTCTGTTTCCCAGAGAGCAAGGATTGGTATTTGATACAATACGCGGGAATCATTATACTGATTTCCCGCGTTACTTGTCAAGAAAATTACGGCAGTGCCATGTAGTATTTGCAATTGAATAGTACTTGAGACTTTGGGGCAAATGGTTCCGCTGCAAATAGTAGCAAAAAAGCAGAGCACCGCCACCAAAATACACAATGTGTAAAACAATTTGAAAGGACTAACTCGCCCGGGCGAGACAGTGATTAGGAGAATTGCTCCAGGGACTTCATTTTCAGGTAGGCGTAGATGAAGCCGTCCAGGTCACCGTCCATGACGGCGGTAATGTTACCCATTTCATAGCCGGTTCTGGTGTCCTTTGCCAGCGTGTACGGCATGAATACGTAGGAACGAATCTGGGAGCCCCAGCCAATCTGCATCTGGTCCCCTTTAATATCTTCAATCTTGTCCAGGTGTTCCCGCTCTTTAATTTCAATCAGCTTGGATTTCAGCATGCGCATGCAGACTTCCCGGTTCTGATGCTGGGACCGTTCTACCTGGCAGGAAACCACAATGCCGGTGGGCTTGTGAATCAGACGAACGGCAGAAGAGGTTTTGTTAACCTTCTGTCCGCCGGCGCCCGAGGCACGGTACACTTCCATTTCAATGTCTTCCGGACGAAGATCTACTTCAATGGTGTCGTCAATTTCCGGCATGACTTCCACGGAGGCAAAGGAGGTTTGCCGACGTCCCTGGGAGTCAAACGGAGACACCCGCACCAGGCGATGTACGCCCGTTTCGGATTTTAAGTAGCCATATGCATTTTCGCCCTCAATTAAGATGGTGGCGGATTTTAAACCGGCTTCGTCCCCGTCAAGGTAGTCTAAGGTGGTAACCTTGAATCCGTGGCGTTCCGCCCAGCGGGTGTACATACGGAAGAGCATCTGAGCCCAGTCCTGTGCTTCCGTGCCGCCAGCGCCGGCGTGGAAGGTCAGCAGGGCGTTGTGATCATCATATTCTCCGGAAAGCAGGGTGGAAAGGGTCATGGCGTCCAGGTCTTTTTTGAAGTCTTCTACGCCCTGACGGCATTCGTCTGCCAGGCTTTCGTCTTCCTCTTCGTCTGCCAGTTCAATCATGGTTAACGTATCTTCATAAAGACCGTTTAATTTGTCATAAGCGGCAATTTTATTTTTCAGTCTGCTGGTCCGCTGCAGGACTACCTGAGAGGCGGCAATGTCATCCCAAAAGCCGTCTGCGGCTGTCTGTGCTTCCAGGTCTTTTACTTCGGCGGTCATCTGGTCATAACCGATGGCTTCTTTCAGGTCTTTTAAGGCCTGGTCGTTTTCGGTAAGCTGTAACCGAAGCTCTTCGTAAATCAGCACGAAAAATCAATCCTTTTTGTCAGTTTAGTCAAGCTATTATAGTATAAGCAACTAAGGAAAGTAAAGGGTACCTTCATTGTATTTTAAGGTATGGGAGAGTATAATAAGACAAATTCATTGACAGGAGTAGCCTTATGAATTATATCGGTATGGAATGTGATTATTGTCATCAGCGTTTTCAGGACGGGGATGACATTGTAGTATGCCCGGACTGCGGTACGCCTATGCACCGCAGCTGCTGGAACAAATACGGTGCCTGTGTCCATGCGGATCAGCATGACACCGGGTTCTCCTGGACTTCTCCGGAGTGGGAAAAACAGAAAGCGGATCAACAGGAACTGGAAAAGACCCTGAAAGAGGTCAAAGACCAGCTGGATCAAAACCAGAACCCGTTCGGGTCCTCGGAATATGGCGGAATCCGCAGTTACACCACCGGAGCAAACGGGGAGTTTCACCCGACCTACCGGGTCATCGGCCCGAAGGAAAAGCTGGGGGATTACACCGTAGAAGAATACGGAAAGGCCGTACAGAAGAACAAAGAGCGGTATTTACCCCGCTTCTTTGCCATGCAGGAAAGCGGACGGAAAACCAGCTGGAACTGGGCTGCCTGCTTCTTCCCTGTTATCTGGGCCTTTTACCGGAAGATGTATACCGTTGGCATTGCCATGGTAGTGCTGATTTCCATTCTGCCGGTCTGCTTTGCCAAGCAGATTGGCCAGTATTATAAGGAATACAGCCAGGATATTTCGTCCTACCTGATGAGTAATGCCAGCAGCGCAAATGAAGAACAAGCGGAAAAGGATGGTGCCGCACTGGCAGAAAAGTACCAGAAGAAATACGGTACTGCCATGACGGTGTTAAACATCAATTCCTACATTGTGCTTCTGGTTTCCCTTTTAATGGGTCTGTTTGCCAATTACATCTACCGCTTACATTGTGACAAACTACTGAAGAAAGCCAAGGAAACCATTTCCTCGGAAGAAGAGCGGAATGCGTTCTTAAAGAAGCATGGCGGCTCTTCCTGGTGGTCCCTGCTGTTAGGCCTGTTGGTACAGGCTGCACTGTCCTGGGGAATTCCACTTTTTGGTACACTATTATAAAAGGAGTTTAAGGGGTTATATGAATCAAAACGTTGCCATTATCCTTGCCGCAGGCGAAGGAAAACGGATGAAGTCCAACAAACCGAAGGTGCTGGCAGAAGTCCTGTTCCAGCCCATGATTGACTGGATTCTGGACGCCACGGCGGCAGCCGGCATTGACCGGACGTGCTTAATTGTGGGTCACTTCGGAGAACAGCTGGAATCCTATGTCGGAGACCGCTGCAGTATTGCCTGGCAGAAAGAACGTCTGGGCACCGGCCACGCCGTCATGCAGGCGGAGGCCTTCCTGGCGGACTCCGGGGCAGACAATGTCCTGATTTTAAACGGAGACGCTCCGTTTATGGATGCTGACACCATTTTAGGGGCTCTGAAAGAACATGAAGAGCAGGGCAATGCCGTTACGGTCATTGCCGCAGACATTCCAAACCCGACCGGATACGGACGCATTGTCCGTACCGCCGACGGGGCTTTGGAACGCATTGTGGAACAAAAGGACGCCAGCGCCGCCGAAGCCGCTATTACCGAAGTTAACTCCGGTGCCATGTGGTTCCGTGTGGCAGATTTGCAGGCTTCCTTAAAGGAAATTACACCGGAAAATGCCGCACACGAGTATTACCTGACAGACACCATTTATGTTCTGAAGCAGGCGGGAAAGCGTGCCGGGGTTTACGTTACCGCTAACTCGCAGATTGGCATGAGCGCCAATGACCGCATTCAGCTGCTGGAACTGAATGACATTGCCAGAAAGAAGGTGCTGTACCAGCACCTGGCAAATGGCGTGGATATTCCGGTACTGGACGGCATTATTATCGGTAAGGACGTGGAAATCGGAAACGAAACGCAAATTCTGCCCAACACCATTTTGAAGGGCAAAACCAAGATTGGAAGCAACTGCGTTCTGGGTCCCAACACGCTGATTATTGACAGCACCATTGGAGACGGCGCCAAACTGAACAATGTTATGTTTGAACAGTCGGTTGCTGAAGATAAAATTGACCTTGGGCCGTTTAACCACGTGCGTCCGAACTGCCATCTGGGCGAAGGTATGCACGCCGGCAACTACACGGAACTGAAGAATTCCACCATTGGAGCGGGCACCAAGGTGTCCCATTTGACCTATGTCGGGGACTCTGATGTCGGCAAAAACTGTAACTTTGGTTGTGGCTCTTTAACCGTAAACTATGACGGCAAGAACAAGCATCGCACCACCATTGGAGACAACGCCTTCATTGGTTGCAACACCAATCTGGTGGCGCCGGTTACCGTTGGGGACTATGCCTTTACCGCTGCCGGAACCACGGTTACGGAAGATGTTCCTGCCAACGCCCTGGCCATTGGCCGCGCACGGCAGAATAACAAAGAAGACTGGGTTACGAAAAAGAAACCGTACAAGAATATGAAATAAGGAAGAATACTATGTATTTAATTGCAGGGCTCGGGAATCCGGGCGCGGCATATGAAACAACCCGTCACAATGCCGGGTGGCTCTGTATGGATCAACTGGCTGACAAATACCATGTCAGCTTTGACAAAGAAAAGTTTCATAGCCAAATTGCAAGTTGTGTCATTCATGGGCAAAAGTGTCTGTTAATGAAGCCGACTACGTTCATGAATAACAGCGGTCAGGCGGTCGGAGAGGCTGCCCGGTTTTACAAAATTCCGCCGGAGCAGGTTATTATCATTTCTGATGACATTAACCTGGTACCGGGCAAGCTACGGATTCGCCGTAGCGGCTCTGCCGGTGGACACAACGGTTTAAAAAGCATCATTTCCCATTTGGATTCGGAGCAGTTCCCCCGTATCCGCATCGGCGTCGGAGACCGGGCCAATCCGGAATTTGACCTTGCGGATTTTGTCCTGGGGCATTTTTCCGCAGAGGAAATGAAGCAAATGGAACAGGCCTTTACGGATGCCATAGACAGTGCAGAGCTGATTGTGGATAACAACATCCAAGAGGCCATGAACCGCCATAACTAAACAAATCATGACACCCCCACCGAAGCCCGGTGGGGGCAATACCCTTTTCCTGAGGTGAATTATGTCAGGCTTTTCCCGGATTTTACAAAGTAGTGGGGACTATCAGTCCATTTTACAGGATGTCAAAGGAAACTTTTTCCCTTTTGGCGTCCTTGGTGCGTTGCATATCCAAAAGGCGCTGCTGCTGCACGGACTGTCCGAAGATACCGGCCGCCGGATGATGGTGCTGGTGCCGGATGAAGCTTCTGCCGACAAAATGGCAGAAGATCTGCGTTCCTTTGGCACCACGGCAGTGGTCTGCCCGGCAAAGGATTTATCTTTTATCTCGGAGCAGATTCGCAGTAAGGACTATGAACAACGGCGGATGGGCGCCCTTTGTTCCTGGATTCTGGGTCAGACAAAGGTGCTGCTGTTTCCGGCAGAAGCGGCCATCCAGAAGACCATACCGGCGGCCACCCTACAGCAGCGGATTTTCCGTCTATCCAGTGGTGACACAGTTAATCTGGATGACTTACTGGTCTCTCTGGTTTCTGCCGGATATACCCGCTCCGAAGAGGTAGAGGGTAAGGGTCAGTTTGCGGTCCGCGGCGGCATTGTGGATTTCTTTCCGCCGGAGCGGGAGCTTCCCCTTCGGATGGAGCTCTGGGGAGATACGGTAGACACCATTGCAGAATTTGAAGTGGAAACCCAGCGCCGCACGGACTTGGTGGATTCCGTTTTAATTACGCCGTCCACCGAGCTGATTGCAAACCAGCCTGCACAATTGGCAGAAGAGCTGGAGCAGATTGCCAAAAAAGTAAGAAGCAAAAATGCAGACCAGGTAAAAAGCAAACTGCAACGGGATGCAGATCTGTTAAGAGGCGGCCATGAGCTCTGCTTAGACAAGTACCTGAATCTGCTTCATCCGGATGCCCTGACGCCCTTAGGCTATCTTCGGGAAGGAGATATCCTGGTGGTGGCGGAAAGCGCCGGCGTAAAAGAACGCGTCAAGGGCGCCGCCAAGCTACAAAAGGAGGAATACAAGGATGCTCTGGAACTGGGTGAAGTTTGCAAACTCCTGGGCACCTTTGGCATTGACTTTGAACAGCTTTGTGAAGACTACAAACATGCGGACCTGATTTATTTAGACAACTTTGCCCGCGGCAGTTTTGATATTCCCATTAAAGAGTTATACAGCCTTTCCTTAGGCCAGACTCCGGCCTGGAACGGCTCCGTTACCAGCCTTTTGTCAGACTGCTTCCCCTCGGACCGGAAGCAATCCACCATTGTTGTGGCGGCCGGGACCGAAAAGGCGGCCAAGTCCCTGGCGGAAGATTTGGAGGACCGTGGAGAAAAGGCAGTGTATTATGCCCTGGTACCGAATCAGTTTCCGAAGGGCGTTATCTCGGTCATTGTTAACCAGTTTTCTGCCGGTATTACCCTGAAAGCGGCCGGCTTTTCCCTGATTACCCGCGGCAACCTGTCCGCCGGGACCCGCCGCCGTACCCACAGTGCCAAAGCCAAAAATGTATTCCACAGTCTGGATGAACTGCACAAAGGAGATGCCGTAGTACACGCCATTCACGGCATCGGCGTGTTCCAGGGTATTGAAAACCTAAAGGTGGCCGGGATTACCAAAGACTACCTGAAATTAAGTTACGCCAAGGGAGATGTCCTTTACGTTCCCGTAACCCAGCTGGACCTGATTTCCAAGTATATTGGGCCGAAGGAGGACGGCAAGAATGTAAAGCTGAATCGCCTGGGGTCCAAGGATTGGGAAAAATCCCGTGCCAAAGTGCGCGCCGCAGTTGCGGACATGGCCAAGGAGCTGACGCAATTGTACGCCAAGCGGTTGGCTACACCGGGGTACGCCTTTTCCCCGGACATGGATTTGCACGCTGACTTTGACCGCAAGTTTGAATATGAGGAAACGGAAGACCAGTTGCGTTGCATCCAGGAAATTAAACATGACATGGAGCAGCCGTACCCTATGGACCGTCTCCTCTGTGGCGATGTAGGCTTCGGCAAAACCGAAGTGGCTCTTCGTGCCGCATTTAAGTGCATTGCGGACGGGAAGCAGTGTGCCCTGCTGGTGCCGACTACCATTCTGGCGTACCAGCATTACAACACACTGTTACAGCGGTTTGATGACTTCCCGGTCAAAATTGAAATGCTGTCCCGCTTCCGGAGCGCTACGGAGCAGAAACGGATTCTGACCGACCTCCGCCGGGGCGAAGTGGACATTGTTGTCGGCACCCACCGGCTGATTTCTGCGGATGTGGAATTCCGCGACTTAGGGCTGCTGATTGTAGATGAAGAACAGCGCTTTGGCGTAGCGCAAAAAGAAAAAATGAAACAGCGGTTCCAGAATGTAGACGTACTGACCCTGTCAGCCACCCCTATTCCAAGAACGCTGAATATGGCCATGTCCGGAATTCGGGATATGTCCATTATGGAGGAGGCGCCGCTGGACCGGCACCCCATTCAGACCTATGTGTTGGAATATGACCCGGGCCTGCTGACCCAGGCCATAGAGCGGGAACTCCGCCGGGGCGGACAGGTATATTACCTGTACAACAACGTGGAGGGCATCCTGCACGTTGCCGCAAAAATTAAAGAATGGGTGCCGGACGCCCGCGTTGCCGTGGCCCACGGTAAAATGAGTGAAGAGGAGCTCTCCGACATTTGGGCGGATTTGATGGAAGGGAAAATTGACGTTTTGGTCTGCACCACCATCATTGAAACCGGCGTTGACGTGCCGAACGTCAACACCCTGATTGTAGAGCATGCAGACCATTACGGCTTGTCCCAATTGCATCAAATCCGCGGTCGGATTGGCCGGTCCAGCCGGCGCGCCACCGCCTACTTTACGTACAGCGGTGGGCGGGAGCTGACCGACATTGCCCAGCGCCGCCTGTCCGCTATCCGTGAGTATACTGAGTTTGGCTCCGGCTTCAAAATTGCCATGCGGGACCTGGAATTGCGCGGCGCCGGCAATTTGCTGGGGGCGCAGCAGCACGGCCACATGGAAGCCGTTGGTTATGACATGTACATGAAGCTGCTTTCGGAAGCCATTGAAGGCGAAAAAGCCGGAATGGACAAGCCGAAGGAAACCAAGGAGTGTCTGGTTGACCTGCAAATTGACGCCCACATTCCGGAGAATTACATTGAGTCCATTCCGAACCGCTTAAGCATGTATCGCCGGATTGCGGATATCCGAAGCATGGATGACGCATCGGATGTGATAGACGAACTGATTGACCGCTTCGGAGATCCGCCACCAGCTGTGGAAGGCTTAGTGGAGGTGGCGCTGCTGCGCAACCAGGCGGCCGCCCTTGGCATTTATGAAATTGCCCAGAGAAATGACCAGCTGTTGCTTTACTGGGACAATCTGGACATGCATGGCGCAGCCAGATTGTCCGGCGACATGCGCGGCCGCATCATGGTCAACGCGGGTGCCAAGCCCTATCTGGCCATTAAGCTGCCCAACCCGAACACGGCCCTTTCCGATTTAAAGAAGGCACTGCTGATTTTAACCGCAGATGCCAAAGAGCAGTCTCGTACAGCAGAATAAAAAATAAGCCGGACCGTTCCCAGAGGGGAGCCGGTCCGGCTGTTTTTTATTCCTTATTTTTCCAGGGTTACGTTCAGCAACATGGGGTTGTGGTCGGAATACTTAAATCCGGCATCAATGGTTTCCAGGTTGTTGACCTTCAGATTGTTGGAAATAATAAATCCGTCAATCATATAGTACTGGAAGACGCTGGGGTCTTTGTCCTCTGCTGTGGAAAGCGGTTTGTCCAGAGAGCGACAGGACGGTACGGAGTTATCTGCAACAAAACGCAGAGTTTCGTCAAACTCGGAAGTGTCTAATTCGCCCGGAGCCCAGTAGCTTTCGTCTACCAATGGGTAGTCACGGTTGTCAAAGTTGGAGAAGGACTGGTTGAAGTCACCGCCGGCAATGACGTAATTGCCTTTCTTGGCTTCGGATTCCAGGAGTTCTTTCAGCTGTTTAGTCTGTGCAATTTTTCCTTCGCCGTCATCATAGGCTTCCAGATGCAGGTTAACCAGAACCAGCTCCTTGTCGGTTCCTTCCAGCTTAACACGGCTGACCAGCAGACAACGCTTCAGGTTAAAGGCGCTGACCGGCCAGGAGAAGGAGCACGGAAGGGAAATCCGTTCGGCACTGGACAGTTCATAAGAAGACAGGGTGGCAATACCGGAAGTAACCCGTCCGATGGTGGTCGGCTTCAGCGGATACGGAACGTACAGGGCTTTGTAGTTCAAAGCGTGTACTGCCTGATATCTCGGCAATGCGTCTTCGTATTCTTTCAGTTCGTCAATGTGATAGGTGCGCTTGGAATTGCGGTCTACTTCCTGCAGGAAAACAACGTCCGGGTCTGTTTCCTTCAGCAGACTGGTAATACCGGCAATGTTGGTGCGAACGCCGTCTTCATCTTCACTCATGACATTGGTACCGCCGTCCATGAAGAAGTCGGCATTTTCACCCAGTCCGGCATAGCCGGTGTTCCAGGTCATAATGCTCATGCTGTCTCCGGGTGCCAGTGTCTTGGTTGCGGTTCCGTCCACATCCAGGGTTTCCGTGTCTTTGGGCCGGTATTCCGAAATCAGTAAAACTGCAAAAATAATAAGCACAATGCCCAGAATAACAGCTACTGCAATTCCGATTCCTTTCCAAACTTTTTTCGCCTTGGAAGGCGACTTTTGATTCATTATATAAACCTCCTAAAAATATTTTACTCTTCATTTTAACATAAATGAGAGGGCTATCCTATGAACAAACCAACAATACTGTTTGCAGGAAAACCGAACAAATAAAGAAGGCCCTGACTTGCTGCGGTCAAAGCCTTTTCTTTTTTTTTGTCTTCTTTATTTGTCTAAGTAACGGCAGGCAGCCAATGCGGCAATTGCGCCATCAGAGGCAGCTGTTGTAACCTGTCGGATAGACTTGCTGCGGCAGTCTCCGGCAACAAAGATACCATCGGTTCCGGTTAAGCAGGTTTCATCTGCGTCAACATATCCGTAGTCATTTAACTTTGCCACGTTGCGGAATGCTTCGTTTTGCGGCACCATGCCAACAGCAAGGAACAAGCCGTCTAAGGTAAGCTCTTCTTCTGCACCGCTCTTCTGATTCCGGATCCGGACGCCTTCCAGTTCGGAAGTGCCAAGATATCCGGCTACCAGGGTGCCGGTAATAATTTCCACGTTCTGCTTGGCGCGGAGCAGGTCCTGCAGCTTTTGCTCTCCGGTCAGGTCATCCAGGTCCTGAATGACATAGACCTTGGCGGCCAGATCCGCCAGCAGAAGGGCTTCCTGCAGCGCCGAGTTGCCGCCGCCGACCACGCCGACCACCTTGTTCTTGAAGAAGGCGCCGTCACAAACTGCACAGAACGAAATGCCGTTTCCAATCAGGGCTTCTTCGTTGGGAAGACCAAGGGTCCGGTGCCGTGCGCCGGTAGCCAAAATAACGGCTTTTCCTTCGTGCGTGCCGAAGTCGGTCCGTACCACTTTGGTTGCGCCGTTATCCTGGATTTCCAGGACTTCTTCCGATTCAAAATCGGCGCCCTGGGCCAGGACCTGTTCCACCATTTTATCCGCAAATTCATTGCCGGATAAAACTGGGAACCCCGGGATATTTTCTACTTTCGGGGACAGGGTAATCTGTCCGCCAAAGGCGCCCTTTTCAATGACCAGCACGGACTTGTCGGCCCGGCCGGCGTAAAGGGCGGCAGTCAGCCCCGCAGGGCCGCTGCCGATAATAATAAGATCATAAATCATACGTTTAACATTCTCTTGATTTCAGAAACGCCGGCATACTTGGAAACCTGGCCGTCTTTTACAACTACCAGTGTAGGAGCCTGACGGACACCATACTGTTCTGCCATGTCTTCATGTTCATAAGCGTTTACGTTTTCATAAGCAAAACCGACTTTTTCCATGGTTGCTTTTGCAATTTTGCAGTTCGGGCAGGTTTCTGTGGTAAACAGATAAACTCCGTCTTTTTCTGCTACGGTATCAGCCGGATTCGGAACCTGGCTGACGGTGCATCCGCAAACTTCATGGGTCAGGTGGGAATGGGCAAGATCATAGGTCTTTCTGTCCTTGAATTCCTGGGTCTTACCGTCATTCCAGTTCTGTACCGGACGGTAATAACCGGTAATTCTGGAGTAAATTTCGGTGTGCTCTCCGCATTCGGGGCAGATTGCTACCTCGCCGGCAAGATAACCATGGTTCTTACATACCGAGTAGGTAGGAGACATGGTGTAGTACGGCAGCTTGTAGTTTTCTGCAATTTTTCTGACCAGGGTAGCGGTGGACTGCCAGTCCGGAAGTTTTTCTCCAAGGAATGCGTGGAATACGGTTCCGGAGGTGTACAGGGTCTGGAGGTCATCCTGAATATCCAGGGCAGAGAAAATGTCGTCGGTAAAGCCGACCGGAAGGTGGGAAGAGTTGGTGTAGTACGGGGTGTCACCATCGGCCTTGGCGGCAGTGATGATGTCCGGGTACCGCTGCAGGTCATGCTTGGCCAGACGATACGAGGTGGATTCTGCCGGAGTGGCTTCCAAGTTGTACAGGTCACCGTATTCTTCCTGATAGTCAGAAAGGCGTTCCCGCATGTGGTTCAGAACCTTCTTGGTGAAGGCCTGTCCTTCTTCCGAAGTCAGGTCCTTGCGGATCCAGTTGGCGTTCAGGCAGGCTTCGTTCATGCCAACCAGTCCAATGGTGGAGAAGTGGTTGTTGAAGGTGCCAAGGTAACGCTTGGTGTACGGATACAGGCCATTGTCCAGCAGCTTGGTAATAACGGTACGCTTTACCTTCAGGGAGCGGGCCGCAATGTCCATCAGCTTGTCCAGACGGGCAAAGAAATCGGCTTCGTCCTTGGCGAGGTAGCCAATCCGCGGCATGTTAATAGTAACAACGCCGACAGAACCGGTGCTTTCGCCGGAGCCGAAGAAGCCACCGGATTTCTTCCGCAGTTCCCGCAGGTCCAGACGGAGACGGCAGCACATGGAACGAACGTCAGACGGTTCCATGTCAGAGTTAATGTAGTTGGAGAAGTACGGGGTGCCGTACTTGGCTGTCATTTCAAAGAGCAGCTTATTGTTTTCGGTTTCAGACCAGTCAAAGTTTTGCGTAATGGAATAGGTTGGAATGGGGTACTGGAAACCGCGGCCGTTGGCGTCGCCTTCAATCATGATTTCAATGAAGGCCTTGTTAATCATGTCCATTTCCGGCTTGCAGTCTTTGTACTTGAAATCCATTTCCTTGCCGCCGACAATGGCGTTCAGTTCGGCAAGGTCATTCGGAACAACCCAGTCCAGGGTAATGTTGGTAAACGGAGACTGGGTACCCCATCTGGACGGCGTGTTAACACCGTAGATGAAGGACTGGATGCACTGCTTTACTTCCTTATAGTCCAGGTGATCTGCTTTTACGAACGGAGCAAGATAGGTGTCAAAGGAAGAGAATGCCTGGGCGCCGGCCCATTCATTCTGCATGATGCCAAGGAAGTTTACCATCTGATTGCAAAGGGTGGACAGGTGGGATGCCGGAGAAGAGGTAATCTTTCCGGGAACGCCGCCAAGACCTTCCTGAATCAGCTGTTTTAAAGACCATCCTGCGCAGTAACCGGTCAGCATGGAAAGGTCATGAATGTGGATGTCTGCATTGCGGTGGGCGTTTCCGATTTCGTCGTCATAGATTTCGGACAGCCAGTAGTTGGCGGTAATGGCGCCGGAGTTGGAAAGAATTAATCCGCCTACGGAGTAGGTAACGGTGGAGTTTTCCTTTACCCGCCAGTCATTGATGTGCAGATAGTCATTGATGGTTTTTTTGTAGTCCAGCATGCTGGTATTTAAGTTACGCAGCTTTTCCCGCTGTTTACGGTAAAGGATGTAAGCTTTGGCAACATCGTCATACCCTGCCCGAATCAGAACGGATTCTACAGAGTCCTGGATGTCTTCTACCGCAATCTGGCCGTCTTTAATTTTCGGTTCAAAGTCAGCCGTAACTTTTAACGCAAGAAAGTCAATGGTATCCGGATGATACTGACGGTCACATGCGTCAAACGCCAGCGTGATGGCGTCTTTAATTTTTGACAGGGTAAAGTTAACAACTTTCCCGTCTCTTTTAATTACGCTATACATGATTTTTTCTCCTAACCTTTTTAAGTTGCATGAACTAGTATATCAAAGATTTTGTAGCTTGCAAACAGAAAAAGCACTAGATATTGTGTTTTGTTGAAAAAGACAAAAAAGGCGAGTTAAACCCCTCTGATTTTTGTCAGTGGCACTTTTTCTTTGGCAATCCGGCAGAACTGCTCCAGCTGTTCCTTGCCGACTTCATGCAGATTGGAGCCAATCAGATGGCCGCTGTCCGTGAAGTTTTGCAGAAAATAAGGTTCGGGTCCGGCAATCCAGTCCGCTATGCTGCGGATATCTTCTTCGGTATGGAACTCTTTTACAATGGTAGTGCGGAATTCGTAGGCTACCGGGTTTGTTTTCAGATAGGCAACGGTTTCTAAAATTGGGGTAACGTCAAAGTCCGGCACGCCGACGGTTTCCGGATATTTTGGAACGCTGTTTTTAATGTCTACCGCAACATAATCTACCAGCTTATCTTCTACCAGCTGCTTTAATATGTCCGGGTAGCATCCGTTGGTATCTAATTTCACCAGAAATCCAAGGTCTTTGACCTTTTGGATGAAGGCCGGCATGTCCGGCTGGAGCAAAGGTTCCCCGCCGGTGATGGCAATGCCGTCTAACAGCCCCTGCCGCTTTTTTAAAAAGGAAAGGATTTCCTCTTCGTCTATGGTGGCGGAGGAATCCAGCTCCGTTACCAACAGGGCGTTATGACAGAAGGGACAACGCAAATTGCACCCGCCGGTAAACGCCGTGCAGGCAATATGTCCCGGATAATCCAGAACGGTCATTTTCTGAAAGCCATGAAATTTCATTTAAGTCACCTTTGAACTTCTTTGCTGTTTTTTACATGGGGGTGTAGATTGGGGCGGAAAAAAGCCCCGGTACAGCAACAGACTGTACCGGGACCAATGGGTAAAACAAAAATGCAGGTGAAGAATAATTAGGTAGCTTATTCTGCAGCCTTTTCTTCTGCTTTTTCTTCCTGCTTCTGTGCTGCTGCATTGGTGTCAACAGAATCTTTGAAAACGAAGTAACGCTGATACAGGAATTCGGTTACCAGGTTAATCAGCATGTTAATCAGGGTGGTTACAATACCCGGGATGCCGACAGGATTGTCAAAGAACTGAACGGCCCCGTCCAGTTTACCATCAGAAAGATAGGCGCCAAGGAACAGGGTGGCCGGAGTGAAGACACAGTAGTAAGCAAATACCTTCAGCATGGCTATCGGCACGTTGTTTGCGGACTTGAAGGTGAACTTTCTGTTGAAGGTAAAGTTCCAGATAACGGACAGAACCAGGGCAACCAGATAACTTGGAGCCCAGGACCAGCCGGCGACGGCATCTAAAAGGGAATAGGATACCAGCTGGATGATACCGGCAGAGGCGGAGAACAGGGCAAATTTAATGGCACGTTTTACTTCCTTGCCTTTGTTTTCCTTTTTCTCCAGTTCTGTTACTTCTGCTTCTGTAACTTCTACGTTGCTTTTGGTTTCTTCAGACATAAGTCAGCCCCCAATTTTCAATTTTGATGCTAACAGTGTAGCACCGGGATTCTGAAAACACAAATAGAAAAAAGTCGGGAAAAACCGTGGAAATTGCCTAAAAAAGGAAAGGAAAAGCCACCAAAATCCGACAAAAACAGGAAAGTGTCCAACCGGTCTTCCCCTGTTGCTTTCGGTGTGGCATTTTGGTAGACTGGATTTACTTGCGTAATAAAAAACATGGGGTTTTAACGGAGTTGGAGAATGAACATCGGATTTGATAATAATAAGTATTTATCCATGCAGTCCCATCACATTCTGGAACGGATTCAGCAGTTTGATAACAAGCTGTATCTGGAATTTGGCGGAAAACTGTTTGATGATTACCATGCATCCCGCGTGTTGCCGGGCTTTCAACCGGATTCCAAGCTACAGATGTTACTGCAGCTGAAGGAACAGGCGGAAATTGTGGTCGTCATAAATGCAGAAGACATTGAAGCAAATAAGGTTCGCGGGGACTACGGCATTACCTATGATGTGGATGTGCTGCGCCTGATTGACGCCTTCCAGAATTACGGCTTGTATGTCGGCAGCGTCTGCCTGACCAAATATGCCGGACAGCCAAGCGCGGAGCAGTTTCGCAAAAAGCTGTCCAATCTGGGCATTAAATCCTATTGCCATTACCGCATTCCCGGCTACCCCAATGACGTCGGCCTGATTGTTTCTGAAGACGGCTTCGGAAAGAATGACTACATCCGGACGGAACGCCCGCTGGTGGTTGTTACGGCTCCGGGTCCGGGGTCCGGCAAAATGGCCGTGTGTCTGTCCCAACTGTACCATGAAAATAAGCATGGGGTGCAGGCAGGCTATGCCAAGTTTGAAACCTTCCCCATTTGGAATCTGCCACTAAAACATCCGGTCAACCTGGCCTATGAAGCCGCCACCGCGGACCTGGATGACGTAAATATGATTGACCCCTTCCATTTGGAAGCCTACGGGGAACAAACGGTCAATTACAACCGGGACGTGGAAGTCTTCCCCGTGGTGGAATCCATGTTGCGGCACATTATGGGTACCAGTCCGTACCGCTCCCCAACAGACATGGGGGTTAACATGGCCGGCAACTGCATTGTAGATGATGCCGTTTGTTGCCGGGCTTCCGAAATGGAAATTGTGCGCCGTTATTACAAGGCGCTTTGCGATGAACGCATTTCCGGTGTGGAAAGCCATGAGCTGTACCACCTGGAGCTCCTCATGAACCAGACCGGGCTTTCCGCAGCCAGCCGCCCAGTGGTGGCAGCGGCCAAGGAACGGTCCGAACGGACCGGCGGGAAACCGGCCGCAGCCATAGAACTGCCGGACGGCAGGGTGGTAACCGGAAAGACCGGTGACTTACTTGGCGCGGCGGCCTCTGCCCTGATAAATGCACTGAAAACGCTGGCTGGATTTGCGCAGGAAACCGACCTGATTGCAGCCAAGTCCATTGCGCCAATCCAGCACTTAAAAACGGATTATCTGGGCAGCCGGAACCCGCGCCTGCATACAGATGAAATCTTAATTGCGCTGTCTTCTACCGCAGCGGAAAGCGCCGATGCCGCAAAGGCACTGGAACAGATTCCAAAGCTAAAGGGCATGGATGCACACGCAACGGTTATTTTGTCAGATGTGGATCGGAAAATTTTCCGAAACCTGGGAATTCAAATTACCTGCGAACCGAAGTATGAACGGGAAGAACAGCTATATCACAAATAAGAGGGCAAAGGTCATGAAAGAACAGCAACGGAAACTGGCGTTAAAAGCCAGAAGGGAAATGGATCCGGAAGATCGGGAAAAGAAGAGTATCCGCATTTGCAGTTACCTCAGTTCCCTGCCGGAAATCAGCAATGCCACCGTTATCTTTTCCTACAAGGCAACGGAAGAGGAAGTGGACTTATCTGTTTTCCACACCTGGTGTAAAATGAACGGCAAGAAATTGGCGTTCCCGTTTTGCACCCGGGATGGCAAAATGGAAGCCTATCTGCCGGACGCCGCAGAGGAATTTATTGTAGGAAGATATGGTATCCTGGCGCCGGACCCGGACAAGTCCACACTGCTGACCGCCGATCAGATAGACGTTGCAGTAGTTCCGGTGGTTGCTTTTGATGAAAAGGGAAACCGCTGTGGCCACGGCAAAGGATATTATGACCGCTACTTAAAAAGAAGCAATGCCTACCGCGTGGGGGTTGCCTTTGAAGTGCAAAAGGTGGACCAGATAGTAACAGATGAAAATGACGTTGCCATGGATACTATTTTAACAGAACGCACCATTTACTAATAAAGAGAGCCACTAAAATAGAAAAGCCTGCTACAGAACTTCCTGTAGCAGGCTTTTCGTTATTAAAGGATTCCGCTGAGGCCGGCGTCTACCAGCTTGCGCAGCGCACGGGAGTACGGATACGCTTTGTACATGAAATTGCGGAACGCAGTGCAGTAGATAAACCGGAAAACAATCTGATGCTTGATAATGGAATGACGTACATTCTTCATAATGGTTTCATACTGCTTTACGGTATCTACCTGGCTTAAGAAACGGGCAGACAGGAGGGCAAAGTAAATGCCTTCCCCGGTGATGGGGAGAATGAGACCGGCTGCATCGCCGATGAAAAAGATATTGTCTCCGTAGTGGAAGAGGAGATGTTCACTGTTGGGCAGGAAGGCACCGCGGATTTCCGGGCAGTTCTCTTTGCCGTAAAAGTCCACCAGCATTTTGCGGAGGCGGTCTACGTTACCGCTGACATCTCCAAGGCCGTAGATGGTGCCTTCGGCGTTCGGGATTTTGTAGAAGTACCCGGTCAGCTCCGGCTTGAAGATGATTTCCAGTTCATCCGACTTTTCCGGGGTGAACAGTTCCAGCGCCAGGTTTTTGGCCTGGGTTTCTCCGGTCAGCGTTTTCCGCACGGCACTTAAGGTGCCGTCGGCAGCAACCAGCTTGTCATAACCATAGGTAACGCCGCCGGCCGTAATGGTGTTGCAGGCAGTGTTGATGTCTGTGAAGGTGGTGTGGTCCAGTAATTCGCCGCCCACATCCAGATATTTTTGCAGGACAAAGTCATCCAGAGCCTTCCGGGGAAGGGTCTGCACGCCGGAGTTCTTGACGGAAATATGCAGATTCTGATTGGTGCTGACAGCGGAGCCATCTCCCCAGAACGGAAGCTTGCTGACTTCCTCTTCGCCGAAGATTTCATTCATCTGATGAACGGATTTCTGCGTAACAATGCCGCCACACAGCTTGTCCTTCTTTTTGGCGTCTGCCTTTTCCAGAATCAGAACGGATTTTCCTTTTTGCCTGAGTAAATAGCCAAGGGTGCAACCGGATAAGCCGGCGCCCACAATAATAAAATCATAGTGTTTTATGATGAAGCGCTCCCTTTCTTTTACAATTGTAACAGGATGCCCAGAACGGCTCCCACCAGTATAAACAAAATAGGATGAAGCTTTTTTATTTTAGGCAATTGCATGCAAATAAACAAGCCTAAACAACAGAGGGCACTGACCCAATCGAAG
>CAVFBE010000005.1:0-46373 GCA_963620745.1 Muribaculaceae bacterium
GGAGTCAGGCGGTTAATCTTAGGACTGAATTTGCGAAAAACTATTGACAGTATCCTCTTTTGTACAGTTGGGTTTCTTTATTGCTGCCCACTGCCATACAAGGAATAATACATTGCTATAATGATCTGCAAGCAGTTCGTTCGGAATGTCTTTTTGCAGCGCTTCCGGACAGTTGCTAAATAGGAAACGCATTTTATTGTTTAGAAAATTTCTGAAGCTAAAAAACAGATATCCGACTTCGCTGTTATGCAAAAGAATCTTTCGTATCCTGTCCTCATTCTGTTTTGTAAAATCATAAATTCGGTCAAAATAAAGGTAGAACATTTCATTTTCTTTTGCGTGATGGTATTCGCTGAGCCCTATCTGCTCGGCAAGTGTTTGCCAGCAGTAATTAAGCAAATCATATTTATCATCAAAATAATTGTAAAATGTAGCGCGGGGATACTGCGCTGCTTTGCACAGCTGTCCAACCGTAATTTCTTCAAAGGACTGTTTGGATAAAAGCACAAACATATTCCTACTAAATGCGGTAAGTGTCCTTTTAGCTCCGTTTGTTAACGGCTTGGTAAAGTCATACTTCATAGTAGTTTCCTTTTTGCAAAATTCTATAATTGTCCAAATTTAAGCAAGAATGTTTTTTTGTCACTGGTTTCCCAACTTATTACAATATATGATAAAGCCGACAATTTTACAAGTGTCTAAAGTTGTTCACTTGTGCAAAGAGGAGTGCTTTTATGAGTGTTGCAGTTATAACCGGTGCGTCCTCCGGACTGGGTGTTTGCTATGTTGATGCCGTTACAAAACTGTTCCCTGAAATAGAGGAACTATGGCTGATTGCCCGCCGTGAAGAACGACTGAAAGAAGTTGCCCGGAAATATCCGGATAAGCATTGCGTTATTATCCCGATGGATATGGCTGATATGAATAGCTATCAGTTGCTTGAACAAAAGGTAAAGGCAGAAAATCCGCAGATTAAGGTCTTTATCAATGATGCAGGAATAGCAGGTGGTGCACCATTTGAAAATATGGAACTGGAACGAATGATGGGAATTATTGACCTTAATTGCAAGGGTGCAACAGCAATCACCAAGGTGTTTCTTCCATACATTGTTGACGGGGGCACCATTTTAGAAGTGTCTTCCACTTCTGCCTTTGTACCCAATACGGGTTTAATTGTTTATAGTGCATCCAAATCCTATTTGTCTGCACTCACCCTTGGCTTACGGGAAGAACTTAAAAACAGACATATTAACGTGTGCGCAATGTGCCCCGGTTATATGATTACAGAGATGACAGGCGGTGAACCTACCAAAGGACAAAGCCACTTGCCTATCGTTGATACTAAAGCAGCAGCTTTGAAGTCATTAAAAGCTGCCAAAAAAGGCAGGGCTGTTTACACAACCGGCGCATTTTACAAGGGGTATCGTTTGCTCGCCAAAATTCTTCCACATACGCTTCTGGTTAAATTTGCCGGTCTTGGATAAGACCCTGGTTGCCAGTGAAAAGGATCGCTTCGGCGGTCCTTTTTTAGTTTCCCAAATTACCTCAGTATACGAACTCTATTATACTTGGCTTTTATAAAAACTGTTTACTTATAAAACCGCAAAAGGTAAAGTGGTGAAAGCAAATGAATATCTGTGTATATGGTTCAGCTGATGTGCCGAGTGAAAAATGCCTGCAAGCTGCAAACGCGCTTGGAAGCTATATAGGCAAGAATGGTCATACACTCGTGTTTGGCGGATTTGGTGACGGATTGCTTGGTGCGGTTGCTGATGAAGCTTATAAAAACGGAGCAAAGGCCATTCGGAATTCCCTCATTCTGATCAAGTTTTCAGAGACAGTGACAAAAGAACAAGAAAAAAATTACAGGCGGACAATGCCGACGCCTTTGTTGTTATGCCGGAGGGCCTGGGCGTGCTGGATGAACTTTTTGAAGTTCTCCTCTTAAAACAGTATGGAGAACACAACAAGCCAATTTATATTGTCAACATTGAGCACAAATACGATCTTCTGATTTCCCTGCTGGAGGAGCAGGGCTGTGAAGACCTGTTTACTGTAATTTCAGAGGAGAAGTTTGATGTTATAAAGATACCAAATCACGATTTAGTAAATCCAGATTTGAATTAAT
The DNA here is from genome assembly GCA_963620745.1 of Muribaculaceae bacterium. GTDB lineage: Bacteria > Bacillota > Clostridia > Oscillospirales > Acutalibacteraceae > RUG420. The sequence goes on from CAVFBE010000005.1 coordinate 2,129, forward strand.
AGCTGATGGCCAAAACGGAAGAATGTAAAGCAGTATGGAAGAACGGCGTTGTGAAGGAGGAACTGAAATGCTGGCAGACCACTTGGAGAACCAACCCCCGGTGCGGCGTTACCAGGAGACAAAGTACCAAATCAGACCAATAACAGAATCAGATGACATCCAAATAGCAAAAATTATCCGTAACAATTTAGAGGCGTACCACCTGGACATTCCGGGAACGGCTTATTTTGATCCGGAGCTGGATCACCTTGGCAAATATTATGCTGAACAGCCGGAAAAAAGAGCGTACCTGATTCTGACAGATGGGAATCAGGTGCTTGGCGGAGTTGGCATTGCAGAATTCCCCGGGTTTGCGGATTGCGCAGAAATTCAAAAGCTATATCTGTCAGACCAGGTAAAGGGAAATGGCCTAGGCAAGCGCCTTATGCAGGAGGCAGAAGAAACCGCCCGGGCGATGAAGTACCACTGTTTATATCTGGAGACTCATTCTGCATTAAAAGCTGCAGTCGGTCTCTATGAAAAACTTGGTTTTCAAAGAATAGAAAAACCGTCCACGGTTTTGCATTCCACCATGGATCGGTTCTATCTGAAATGCGATAGATAGAGCATATGCTTCTTCATGCCGTTTAATATATTCCATAAGCTCTTCCTTTCGGCTAATTTAATATCTGATATTATTATAGCCGAAGTTTATTGGCAATTCGGTTTGCTTTCCATTCATCTTTCAGGCGAGCTTGGATAATAACTCGTTTTTCCAGTGTAAGATGTTTGTCTTTTTGGTACTTATCTGTAGTACAATGTAAGTGGTCCATGCGTTACTCTCCTTGGTCGTGTTGGTTTGGTCACTTACATTTTATCAACGAGATGACGTGTGGACTTTTTAATTATGAAAAATGTTCAAGTTGATTTTACAATCGGCCTATAATTAAGAGTCTACGCAAGAGGTGTGTGGTTATGGAGTATAAGGGAAAATACAAGAAGATGGCAGAGCGGTTCCGTAAAGATGGTTGTGATGAATATCTTGTTGAGAAATTCATCAGACAGGAAATGGAGGCGGATAAATTTGCGAAGGGGGAGGGAAGTACAGATATAGAAGCGCTTCGCCTATGGAACACTTATCCGGAAGATCTCAAGGATATGTGGCTACATAATGCTTTCTGCGTAAATTGCGGCGTTACTTCGTTTAAGCCGGGCTACAATCTGCGAAAGGATAAATTCGGTGTTGTAATTGAAGGCTATTGCAATAACTGTGGAGAAAAGATTGTGAGGTGCTGCGATTGACGAATGTTACGAAACCAAGACTGTCTCTAGAGGGACAAGTTGAGCATCTGAAGCAAAAGGGTGTGCTCTTTAACATAATGGATGAAGAGGCGGCTAAAGAATACCTTGCGCGGAATAACAATTATTTTAAGCTAACTGCCTACAGAAAAAACTATGACAAGCATCCTGGTGGAGAAAACAAGGGGAAATACATCAATCTGGAATTTGCGTATTTGGTAGATCTGGCAGTGATTGATATGAAGCTAAGATACCGAATTGTGCTTATGGCGCTTGACATTGAACATCATACAAAGCTACAACTTTTGCGTAAAATAGATGAGCACAATGAGGACGGCTACCAGATCGTACAGGATTACCTAGATTCTTTGAATGAAAACCAGAAGAAAATTTGCGATAGTGAACTTAACAGAAATAAGGGAAATGTCTATTGCGGCGACATTGTGAATAAATATGCTGGTGCATATCCGATATGGGCTTTTATTGAGATAATTCCTTTTGGAAGATTGGTTTCTTTTTATGCTTTCTGTGCGTGGCGATTTGACGAGGATGATATGAAGGATGATTATTACAGACTTCTAACCTGCAAAGAGATTCGAAATGCTTCGGCCCACAGCAATTGTATTTTAAACGACCTCAAAGCCAATACAACGACTCATAAAACAAATAAAGCTGTTACGAATGAGCTTGTGAAAATACCTAAGATGAGCAGTACTTTTAGGAAGAACAGGATGAGCAATGCTAGAATTCAGCAGATAATCACCTTGTTTTATATGCATAAGACAATGGTGGAAAGTGATGGAATAAAACAATCTGAGGGTGAAAAACTTCGGAAGATGATGAAACGAATTGATAAGAATAATGGCTATTATCGAACAAATCCCATGATAAAAGGAACGTTTGATTTTTTGGAAATGGTGGTTGACAGCTGGTTTGAAGCTGTGTAAAATATGGCTACATAGAAAAAGTTTATCTTTTGCGGAGCGGCATTGTGAAAGCGATGTTAGCTCTGTTTTTCTTTACCTTTGTTTTTACCGGGATCTCTTAGGAGGTCTTTTTTGTCGCCTGTTCGGTAGAAATCCGGCGAGGAGCAGCCAACTGATACACCATTGAAATGGAATAATACAGAGAAAAGGAGTAGGTATCATGAAAGGGCTAGCACCCCCGAAGGGTACTAGCCCAAAATTTTTATATTGCTCCAGTGCTTACTGATTATATTGCTGCAAAGCAACCTCCAGGTCCTTTCTTACCGCGTCCGCCAAGGATTGCGGGGAAAGGACTTTGGCATATAAGGCATACTGCATTGCCCACTTTTGCATTGCCATCCGGTTGACATACACTTTGGCCGTGATGGTGCCTTCGGCTTCGTTAATAAACTCTATACCCGTGCCAAACCAGTCTACCACTTCATTTAAAAGAGCGCTTTGGAAAGAGAAAATGACCGACTCGCTTTCTCCGGTAAACATATAAATATGCTCTGCCATGTGCTGGGGCAGGTCAAAGCCGTGCTCTATCCCGGTTACCTGTTTTGCCGGCTTCACCGGAGTTTCCAAAAGGCGGATATCCGTAATCCGGTCCAAACGGTAATTAGCCACATTATCATATTTGTCATAATTGCAAATCAGGTAGTACCGTCCGTTGGCGGCTGCAATCTGGTATGGATTTACCACATACTCCCGATCCTTCCCATCCTTATTCTTTCGATGGTGCAATTTCAAATCCGTGCCATAATTGTTGTAATAAAAAGCCACCTGTTTCCCCTGGTTGATTGCTTCGTCCAACACTTCAACGGTATAAAACAGCTGCTTATTTTGCGGCGCAGTGTCCGGTAACGTCTGAATAAATTTGACGTGCGATTTAAAACCCTGGTTGGACAAACTACTCAGCTTTTCAATCAGCTCCTTGCATTGACTGTATGGCAGTTGCTTGGAAAACAGCAGGCCATCTATTAACAGACGGAGCTCACTATCCGTAAATTTTCGCACCAAATAGAAATCGGAAAGGATGTAGTTTTCCTCTGCTTCCCCAGTTTTGGGGTTGGGCAGCATACGAACAGATTCCGTATATTCAATTTCATATCCGTACTCTTTGCCGTAATCTATCAGAATGGCAAGGTTTCGCTTAATTGCCTTGCGGTCCACTGCCACGCCGTAGTCTTTTTTCAGGTAGTCGGAAATGTCTTTCTGACTGAGCCGATGGTCTTCTCCTGAATAGTCATGCAAAACTTTTAAAATGCTGATGATTAACATTTTCTTTGGAGGTATTGTATACATTTAACACACCTTATCCTTCTGGCTATTTCCTTTTTGGGCTTGGTTCCTTTTTCAGCTTTAGTTTACTTCATCCGATGTACCAAAAACAATCCATCCTGAGTGTGCCACTTATTCGTTCGTCCATATACCAAAAACACCTCATCTACGGCAATATACTGTAAGACGAGGTGAGGAAATGCCCGCAAAACGTGGCCTGTTTTGGTATATTGACGGACAATTACTTTGTTTTCCGTTTTCTGAAGAGGAAATAAATGAAACCAACAATAATCACAAAAGGTTTTGGAAGACGCTTCCTCGGACGGTTACCGGAGGGAAGCCGTACAACTATTACCCACGTGGAAGAGTGGAATTGCGCAGAGAAAAACTACATCGCAAAAAAGCAATAGTTTATTTGCACCCACAGCTTTGTATGCCGGAAATTTATGGTCAAATCCGGAAAGCCTTTTTGCTTCCTGATGAAATGCCAGTGTCATTCAAAGCGGACGGGAGCCAGCACTATAGCTGTTTGCACTGAACGCCTCAGAAAGGGTATGCTACATGGATATTTTTCGCTTTATAAATTCCCGGGACATACGAGAACACTTACAAGAAATAGAGTATCAATTTACCGCACCGGAAGCGGCCTATTTAGTGGAACAAAGCCAGACAGCAACATTACAGGAAAAGATTTCAGCCTGGCAATGGATTATTGAAAATATGAAAACTACGTCCTTGGATAAAAGGTTAAAGCTATGGGCTATTGCAGATTTTCATCAGTTTCTTCAGGAATATATCAACTTACAGGAACAATATGCACTCCAAATTCAAACGCCAGATGGCGGTACCTATGTTTGCGGAAACCTGACAGACTCCTGGCCTCAAAGGAACTGGAGACTGGGCCCGTACAATAACTTTGATGATTGCGTAATTGCCGGAATTCGACAAGCGGTAAAAGAATGGAACACGGAATTTTATGTAGAAAAAAGCAAGGCATCTACGCAGAACCCTGATGAGTGCGAAATTTGCATGGTCAATCTTCAAGGAGAAATAAAAAGAGTAAATGGTCTATTCAATAACACCTATGAAGAAGACCTGTTTTTTGCTTTTGACGAAATGCGTTTTGAGTTTCCGACTCCGTTCCAACCAGGGGATATCGTATGCCATGATGGGGGAAAACCTTTTGTTTTAACCAAAATTTTTGCCTGGGAAGATGACTTGATTCAAACTCGGAATATGACTTGCTGCGGATACACCTTGGCCCGCGTTTGTGACAGCGTGGATAGTTTTTGCATTCATACTATCTTTCCCAATTATTTGGACTTGGAATATTACAGGGAACCGCTGGCCGGCGTAAATCAACTATTACAACCCATCAGTAATTTTCTGAAAGGGAAAGAGGACCTGGATTTTCTGCTTAACACGTATCTCTTCTTTTACCAAAGAGCACAACAGGAAAGCCAACTTGACTGGCTCAACTGGTGTTACAGCAAGGAACGATTGGAAGAGATAGGAGTAGATTCTCAGGATAAAGAAGATGTTCCGGTGTAGACTCTTATACGGTACAACGGCGAAAGATATTGCAAGGTGCTATAGCAATCAGGAAAGTAATTTCCGTGCTTAAGTGCACCTTGCTTTATTTTTCCATTGCTACACGCATAAAGGCACTGAATACCGCAACAATCATCACTTACTTCAGTTACCATGCAGTAATACGGGCCGGGAACATAGGGGGAACAGTCAATCTGCAAAATATTGCCGGGTTGATACGGCACGGGAAGGTTTAAGTGAACAGAACCAAAAGAACTTTCAATACAGGCATCGCCGTGGGCGCACTTCCCTGCGCTGCGTAAAAAGTACTGGATTTCACCACGGGATGTGGCAATGTACGTATAGGCAGGAGGCACAAAAGTTTCGCATTCCACTGTATCGCCCTGGCGATACAGCGATATTTTCCAATAGCAGCAGTCCAAATTATCCGCTGATTCCATTGCAATGTAGTTTCGGATTGCCTTTTGCGCATCCTTCATGGAAAACACAACATAAGGGCCGTCAAGCACCTTTCCTTTTTCCAAAAGTTCAACGGAAAAAGAAATTTGCTGGCGACCCTTGTTCTTTAAGGCGTTTATTGCATTGTGAAGGAAGTCAGAATAACGCTGGATTAGAGTGGCGTCTTCCTTGTTTTTAACACTGTTGAATAAAAGCGTTAACAGCTGTTCCTTTTCGTCAAGGCTTACCGGCGCTCCGGCAATGATGTCGGCATAATCTGAAACCGGAATTTTTTCTTGGCGAGTCAGTAGAAACTTATATAATTCCGGCGAGCCGGAAAGCAGAGCTAAAATTTCTTCATAAATAATCATGGTGCACCTCTTTTCAAGGAACAGAATAGCGGATGGTATGGGGTGAAAAGAGGTGACCAGGTTATTTGTTAAAGTCTTCTCCCGGATGTTCTGGATATTTCCGATATGATGGATGATAAATCTCGTAGATGGTAATGCCATCTATTTCTACCATCCTGAACTTTTTGCCCACATCCTTATATTGGATTTTGGAATACAGACTGGGTTTGATCTCTTTTGTTTTGCAAATTGCATCAAAAATATCAGAGCAAGTAAAGACATATTTAAGTTTGCTATTTCCACAAGCCTTTACCAATTCTTCATATCTTTCACATTTTTCATAAGGCTGGAGTTCTTTATATGCTTTGCTTGCAAACGCTTCACCATTTTGTGGCCTAATGTTGGCAAAAGCACAGTCGGCTAAATCATATGTTCCTTCCAAATATTCCAAATAAATATTGAATTTGTTTTGATAAAGAGCAAGATTTCCGGTGGTTCCGTCTTTAAACCAAAAACCATCTGCTTCTTTTGTGTTCGGCTCCCTCAGAAGAAGTAAGACACCATTAAAGTGCTCTTTGTCTGATAAAAAGCCTTCCGTATAGCAACCGTTGTGCTTGTAAAAATCTGCGTTTGTCATGAAAATTACCTTCTTTCATAGTAGATTCTATGTTGATTGTATTATACCCCCCCCGGTTTTTCAATAGTAGTAGGCTTGATGGCCCGTTTAAGGTGCATCAAAATGGGCGTACCTCGCAGTTCTATTCTTATGTCCTGAATATGGAACATGACATTAACTATATTGTGGTTGAAGACAACGACAAGGTGTACGGAGGCGGCCAATAATGAGTATCAAGAACGAATTAGATATTCTTGAGCAAATGTCCATATCCCAGATAATACAATTGGTAGATGATCCAGAAAACACATTCACTTCTAAAGATATATCAAGGCTTATTCATAAGTTGTCTGGTGCAAGGAAGAAAAAGGAATCAATAGAAGCAGAAAAGCAACAGCAGGAAGAACGTGAGCGACGCGAAAGAAAAGAGCGTGAGGCAAAGGAACGGAAGGACGCGCATGTAAAGGAAGTTACATGCATGGATCTTCCGCTTGATTGGGAAAATGTATTCAATCAGGATGTAAGAACCCAGGGCGTTCATGCAGACAGTATATCTGATGGGCTCATTTATAGTTTGTCTAATCTTGGACTGGTTGACATAGAGTATATTTCATCAATAACCGGAGCAGATTACAAGACCGTTATCTGTACCCTGAAAGGTTCTATCTATCAGAACCCAGAGACATGGAACGAGTGTTTCTATAAAGGGTGGGAAACGTCTGAGGAATATCTGTCTGGTAACATGATGTGGAAATGGAATGTGGCAAAAGAAGCGAACAAAGAATATAACGGTTATTTTTCCGAGAACATCAAAGCAATTGAAAAGCTTCTTCCGCCTCCTGTTGCAACAAAAGATATTTATATAACGCTTGGCTCGCCGTGGGTTCCTGTGGATGTCATTGATGACTTTATTGAATATCTTTTGGGTGATTGGCGCAGATACTGGTGCGGCAGTAATGACGAAGAAGAATATCATACAAAGCATGATGAACTGACCGGAACATGGGAAATCCCATTCAAGAACAGATACGGACACGACGTTAAAGTGATGCAAACATATGGCACCAACAAATTAAATGCGCTCTATATTCTTGAAAGAACATTGAATATGAAGTCGGTTGCGGTTACGAAAGAAGTTGTATGCAATACAATTCCTTCCGGCAAGAAAAGGGTAATAAACCAGACTGAAACTATTCTTACCATTGAAAAGCAAAAGGAAATGATAAAGGAATTCCAGAACTGGGTTTGGGAAGACAAAGGAAGGAAAGAGCGTCTAAAAACAATTTTTGAGAACAAATTCAGTTGCGTTCGCAGACGGGTTTTTGATGGATCGTTTTTACAATTCCCTAATATGTCTTCTGCCATAAGTCTTTATCCTTACCAGAAAGATGCTGTTGCAAGGATTCTTTTTACCCCGAATACTTTATTGGCACACGATGTTGGAGCCGGAAAGACCTATGTTATGATTGCTGCTGCAATGGAAATGCGCCGCATAGGTCTGTCAGAGAAAAATATGTTTGTTGTCCCAAACAACATAGTTGGTCAATGGAAAGACGTTTTTTATGCGATGTATCCGGGTGCCAATATCCTTTGTGTAGAGCCAAAGAGTTTTACTCCCTCAAAAAGAGAAGACGTTCTTGAAAGAATATGTGACGAGGATTTTGACGGGATCATTATTGCGTATAGTTGTTTTGAGCAGATACCATTATCAAAGAAATATTATCAAAAACAGCTTATTGATGAGCAAAAAGCAATTACAAAAATAGCCAGCAAAAAGAACAGAGCTACTTCCCGTCTGAAGAAAAAGCAAGAGGCAATTTCAGAAGCATTATCCGAACTTGTTGCAGCAATGGATGATTTGTATACCGGCGTATATTTTGATGATCTTGGAATTACAAGGCTCTTTGTGGATGAGGCACACAATTTCAAGAATGTTCCTATCGAAACAAAAGTGGATAAGGTACTTGGTATCAGTGCTTCCGGTTCTAAGAAATGCCAGGATATGATGGACAAGGTTCGTATGATACAGAAAAAGAACAATGGTGCGGGCATTGTCTTTGCTACTGGAACTCCGATAACAAATTCAATTACGGATGCCTTTATCATGCAGACGTACCTGCAAAGTGGTGAACTTGCTCTGTTGGAACTTCAAAGTTTTGATAGTTGGATTGGTATGTTTGCAGAAAAAAGCACGGAATTTGAAGTGGATGTTGACACAAGCAGTTATCGGCTTGCTACCCGCTTCTCCAAGTTTCACAATCTTCCGGAACTTATGTTCTTACTGTCGTCTATTGCCGATTTCCATCAAGTGGACAGATCAGACGGGATACCACAGATGAATGGATATACCGATGTGTTGGTTACTAAAACAGATGAGTTTGCTAGCTATCTGAAAAATATTTCGCAGAGAGCAGAGGTGGTTCGCAACGGGAGAATCAACCCCAGAAATGATAATATGCTGAAAATCACGACGGATGGAAGAAAGGCAGCGCTAGATTTGCGATTGGTGGATCCCAACGCCATGTTCACTTATCAATCCAAAGTGGCTCGCTGTGCCGAGAACGTTGCTGGTATATATTTTAAAACAAAGGCACAGAAGTCCGCTCAGATTATTTTTTGTGATACATCAACTCCAAAAATCGGGTTTAACATTTATGAGGAGGTAAAGACGCTGCTTCTAAATAAAGGCATTCCTTTTGACGAGATTGCTTTTATTCATGATGCAGAAACTACGGCACAAAGAAACACTATGTTTGCCCGGGTCAGGAATGGAGATATTCGTGTGCTGCTCGGCTCAACTTTCAAGCTGGGCCTAGGTGTAAATATTCAAGATAAGCTGATTGCATTGCATCATATCGATGTTCCGTGGAGACCAGCTGATATGACACAGCGTGAGGGGCGCATTTTACGTCAAGGAAACACCAATTCGAAAGTACAGATTTTCCGATATATCACGGAAGGAAGTTTTGATGCGTACTCGTGGCAACTGCTTGAAACGAAGCAACGGTTTATCATCGGATTGCTTTCTGGCTCACTTACTGAGCGGAGTGGCATGGATATTGAGGACACTGTACTCAATTATGCCGAGGTGAAAGCTCTGGCTGTCGGAAGCCCTCTTGTGAAAGAACGCATAGAGATTGCAAACGAGTTTTCACGCTGCCTGATATTACAACGCAAACTTGTTGAGTCTAGAATTTGCATGGAAAAAGAATTGCTGGAGATGCCGGGCAAGAGGGAAAATTTGGAAAATAATATCACTTATTGTAAGGCTGATATGGATTTTTATTCCAAATGGAAGCAGGTTAATTCAGTGCCACCTGAAAATAAGGCAAAGCAGGAAATTGCAGAAGAACGAAAACAGTTAAAAAATGATATATATTCTTCACTTATGGGATATGTTCTTGAGCCGAAGGAAAAAGTTCTTATGACATATCGGGGCTTTGAAATTATTCTCCCTGCTAATATGACATATGAGAAACCTTATATCTGGTTGAAACGAAATGGCCGGTATTATGTAGAACTTGGAGATACAACTACGGGCAACTTAATACGAATTAATAATTTTCTTGATCACTTGCAAGCTTATCTTGATAAGCTGAATAAAGCTCTTATGAAACTGAGGGAAAGAGAACGGCAGCTTAAAGAGGAATTGAGAAAAAAAGAGAGCTTCAGTGACAAAATTGAAGACTGCCGTCGAAAGCTTGAAGTGCTTGATGAGAAGTTAGGAGTAGAAAAGACATGAATGACATTAAAATGAGCAACATCCCATCTATGAATGTTGGGGAAATTGTCGAAAAACTATCAAACGCCTATAGTGCGATTATCCAAAATAATTATCCCATCAAAACGATGCCGTCGGTAATGCTGTGGGGACCTCCGGGTGTTGGTAAATCACAGGCAGTTCGTCAGATTGCAAAAGAGATTGGCGAAAAAACCGGCAAATCCGTTAATGTAACCGATGTACGATTACTTCTGTTTAACCCAATTGATTTGAGAGGTATTCCTACTGCTAACGCAGACAAGACGCTTGCAGTGTGGTTGAAACCTCAGATATTTCAGATGGACTCAAGTGACACTGTAGTCAATATTTTGTTCCTTGATGAAATATCCGCGGCTCCCCACTCGGTTCAGGCGGCAGCTTATCAGATTACCCTTGACCGCATTGTCGGAGAACACAAACTTCCTGAAAATTGTATTGTGATAGCTGCCGGAAACCGTGTAACGGATAAATCAGTGGCGTTTAAGATGCCAAAAGCGCTGGCAAACCGTCTGATGCACATAGAAATTGCCGAAAGTTTTCAATCGTGGAAAGAATGGGCAATTCGAAGCGGAGTCAACGAAAAAGTATTAGGTTTTCTTTCGTTCAGACAGAACTACCTAATGCAGTTTGATTCGAGCTCTGATGATCTTGCTTTTACTACTCCGCGGTCCTGGGAAATGGTAAGTAATCTTCTGAATTACGTCAGTGATGATATTGATGATATGTATTCACTTATTTCAGGAATTATAGGTGCAGGCACTGCAATTGAATTTAGAGTATGGGCTAAGGTATATAAAGATCTCCCAGACATTGAAGACGTGTTTGACGGTAAAACTATGAAGGTACCGACCAAAACAGATTCTATGTATGCATTGACTGCGTCAATGGCGGCTTATGCAAGAGAACACAAAGAGGAAACGGGCCGTATAGCCAACTCTATCCGTTATGCAGAAAAAATGCCTCCTGATTTTAGTACAATCCTGATGAAAGACTATATGTACATAGACAAGGATTACAAAGATAAACTCATGACTATCCCTGAATTTTCAAGGTGGCTTCAAACGAAAGGACAGTTGCTGAATGGCTCTATCTGAAGACAAAATCAACGGGTACATAAAAAGACTTTTATTATCACGCATGCGTATTTTATGTAACCATGGTTTTTATGGTTTGCTTTTAATGCATATGACGTATGCTGTCAGCGAAAAAGTTGAAACTGCCTGTACGGATGGAGTAAGGATTACTTTCAGTACAGACTTCTTAGATATCCTAACCGATTCGGAACTTGACTTTGTCATGATGCACGAGATTTTGCATGTTGTGTTGCAACATTGTCTTCGTGGAGAGGTTGATAATCCGGAAGCATACAATATTGCGGCTGACATTGTTGTCAACTCAAATATTCTGCTTGAGAACAATATGAAGGAGAGTAGCATAACACTCGGCAAGTATGGGATAGCGATGCATGTTGCACCTGACGGAAAAGAGGGTTATGAATATACTGCTGAACAAGTTTATGCCATGCTTCCAAAGATTTCGGACAAAAAAGGCAAAGACAAAGGCAATGGCAATGGCAATGGTGCTGTTGACGGCAGAGCACAAAAAGGAAATTGCCGGGGAGATGAATCAGAATCAACCGGCACTCTATGGGATGATCATTCCCAATGGGGGAAGTATGCGGAAGGAGATACACTTTGCGATGTATGGGTCAAACGCTTTGAAGATGCGGCGGAAGCTATTGAAATTAGAGATCCATCTAATACAAGGGGCCTCCTTCCGGCTTTTGCGCAACGTATCCTAAAAAAACTTAAGGAACCACAAACTGACTGGCACACGATTTTGAATGATTTCATTCAGGAGGAAGTGGTTGATTATTCGTTTGCCCCACCCGACCGAAGATTTGATGATGGTCCGTTTTTTCTTCCAGATTTTAACGGCACGGAAGATGTGGTGAAAGATATCCTGTTTATGATTGATACATCTTGGTCTATGTCCGATGATATGATTACGGCAGCATATACCGAAGTCAAGGGCGCAATAGACCAATTTGATGGGAAACTGAAAGGCTGGCTTGGCTTCTTCGATGCTTCAATTGTTGAACCTCAGCCATTTAAGGATGAGGAGGAATTTAAAATCATTAAACCGTATGGCGGTGGAGGAACTGACTTCCAGATTGTTTTTAAGTATGTTATGAACCATATGAATGAAAAACTCCCGGCAAGCATCATTATACTAACGGACGGATATGCGCCTTTCCCACAAGAGCAGCTTGCTGGTGGAATCCCTGTTTTGTGGTTGCTGAATAATGAGGAGATCAATCCTCCTTGGGGAAAAATTGCGCGGATATCACTTCCGTAGTGCATGTTAATTTATGGTTGAGGTGATTATTATGGATGTTGATGCTCTGCTTCAAAGACAGGAAGACTAAAAATCAAATAGCAGTAACGTGCCGATGAGGAATTCCTCATCGGCTTTCTGTTGTTGCACACAGAACTTGGATGTCCCGGTTTTGGTACATAGAATATTTGTACAATGTATTTGCACAGATAACTAAGTAAGAAGAGTTTGTGGAGAATGTAGTATATGCGATTTTATAGATTGGTAGGGTTTCCCGCTTCCGAAAAATGGAATGAAGAAAACGAAGATGAAAGAGAAAGACACAGAAAAGCAAGAACAATATTAAGGAAAACGAATTCCTTTAATCAGTGCTTGCAAAATAAGGATATGATGTTTCTTGTAAATACATCAGAGGATTCAATAGAGATCGGGATGATTATCCAAAATTGCACAGATGTATCTGACTTGCTTTCCGAATATATGAAAAAGATTGAAATAGAACTGAAAGATCCCAGCTTTGAAGAAGTTACATTTAAAACCTTTTGTAATATGCTTAGAAGCTCTGATAGAAATGGTTATATATACGATTCTGATGAGGTCCTTGAGCAGTTTGACTTGGATAAACTTTCTGGTGGCTTTGGTCGAAGACTTTTATTTGAAGAAAAAATTCTTGCTGATCGTAACAGAGTGTCTGCTTATAAAGACGCAGAAAAGTTTTTAGCAACAGAGGCACTCATTCCGGAATTGGATCGTATTTATGCTGGCGGTGCAAAACAAAAAGCGGTTGGCCATCCGGTGCACTATATGATTCAGACGGATGATAAAGAAGCCTGTGAAGGAATTTGCAGGGTGCTTTTGCAGTCTTTATATGCGAACAACCGACTCTTAAATAAACGGTATAGTTCCTTGGATGTTGAACCTGGTGAAAATTTTTCAAGAACAGCATATGACAGCCTCTATAAAAGTAACTCTGGTGGAACCGTAATTCTTAAATATCTTGCCAATGACGACGCGGAAAACAACTATGCTGACTGTGGTAGTGACACAATAAAAGAGCTTTGTAATGTTATGAAAAAATATAAAAATTTGGTTCTTACGGTAGTATGTCTTCCGCGCGAATGTACGAAATCCCAAGATCTTTTCTATGAAAATCTTGGAAACATCAGTATTGTTGAATTAAAGGAAGAATTTGTTTCCGGAGAGCGGGCCAAAAGATTCCTTAGAGGGTTGGCAAAAGATAATGAAATTCGTACGGACAAGCAACTATTTGAAAAATTGGAAGAGGATAGGAGCTATCTTGCGCCTGATCTCCGCCGCATATTTGATGGTTGGTATAATAACAAACTTAAAACTTCCGTGTATCCTCAGTACAAAAACATAGAAACGGTAGAAGATGAAGTGATTAAGACGGTGCCAAAAGGGTCAGCCTATAATGAATTAGATCAGATGATTGGGCTTGATGAAGCGAAGAAAGTAATTAATCAGGCCCTTAACTACCGCAAGGCACAGAAACTTTTTGCAGAGAAGGGCATGAAGAACGATCATCCATCAATGCACATGGTTTTCACAGGAAATCCGGGAACAGCCAAAACTACAGTTGCACGACTTTTTGCAAGAATAATGAAAGAAAACAATCTTCTCTCGAAAGGATATTTAATTGAAGTTGGTCGAGGCGATTTGGTGGGTAAATTTGTTGGCTGGACTGCTCCAACAATTCAAGCAAAATTTAAAGAGGCACAAGGAAGTGTGCTTTTTATTGATGAAGCATATTCTCTCGTTGATGATAGGAATGGCTCTTTCGGCGATGAAGCAATTAATACCATTGTTCAGGAAATGGAAAACCATCGGGATGATGTTGTTGTAATTTTTGCGGGATATCCTAGAAAAATGGAACAGTTCCTTCAAAAAAATCCTGGCCTCAGGTCGCGGATTGCCTATCATGTCCCGTTCGAAGACTATGATACGGAGTCACTCTGTGAAATAGCAAAACTGATTGCAAAGCAGAAAGGCTTAGAATTTACAGACGAGGCTTGTGATAAACTGACAAGCCTGTTTGATATTGCAAAAAAGGAAAATGATTTTGGTAATGGAAGATATGCCAGAAATGTAGTTGAAAAGGCAAAGATAGCGCAAGCCACACGGCTGTTGACCATGGATCTTGACACGATCAGCAGTAAGGATGTAGCAAGAATTACGGCCGATGATATTGAATTTCCACAGGCGTGCAAAAAGCAGGAAAAGAAACGGATTGGATTTGCACTTGATGATTCATAAATTTTGTATAATTTGACAATAAAAAAATAATGCAAAAGATTGCTTGTCTTCCTTTTCAGGACTATAATTTAATTGTTAAAAATTTAACCGGCACGGCATTTAGGTTTTTCCCCTTAATTCCGTGCCGAATTTTTTAGAGAGGAAGTTCTTTTTATGGAAAACAAGAGTCAACGCATCTGTATCATTGGCGGCGGTCCTTCCGGCACAAGCATGGCAATGTACCTTGAAAAAAATGGGTATGATAACTATGTGATCTATGAAAAGTCGGACCGTATCGGAGGGAAAGCATTTTCCCCCAAAATGAAAGTCAAAAATGCAAAGGGTGAATGGGAAGACCGTACCATAGAAATGGGTGCGGTAATGGGTTGTGACACCTACTTCGCCGTTCACGAGTGTGAGGAATTCGGTGGTACTACCCACGTCGGAGGTCCTCCCATGGGACGCAAATTCATGAAAACCGACGGTACTCCTCAAAAAATGTCTCCTATTGCACTGCTGAAGAAGATTACCAAAATGAAAAAGCTGTCTAAGCTGTTGGAGACAAAGTACAAGGGCTATGACGTAAACGGACACCGTGGTGTTTCGGAAGGCCGGTATGAGGGCCAGTGCCCTTCGCCGGAAATGAAGCTGGCTCACATTGAAGGGGAAAATCCAAATCTGAAGGATCTTTCCATGCCGTTCTCCGAATTCCTGAAGCTGAACCATTGCGAAGATGCTGCCACCGTTTGGAAAGGCCCGTTTACTTCCTTTGGCTACGGATATTTTGATGAAATTCCTGCGGCCTACGTTGTAAAGTATCTGGACGCCTTTACCGTAAAGCAGTTCCTTTCCACCGGAAAGCTGTGGACCTGGTATGACGGCACGCAGAGCATCTGGGAAGGTGTAAACAGCCATCTGAAGCATCCGGCCCTTTTAAATTCGGAAGTAACCAATATTAAAAGGGAAAACAATAAGGTCTATGTCACAGTTAATGGCCAGACTGAAGAGTTTGATAAGCTGATTATCTGTACGCCGCTTGAACTGTTCCTTGGTTACGGTGACCCACGGGACGAAGAAAAGGAGCTGTTCTCCAAGATTGTACATAAGGAATACTTCACCATGGCGGTTCGCCCGGAAGAAGGGAATGCTCCGGAAATTTCCTATTACTTCTTTGAAAACATGACCAACGAAACCCGCGGACACCTAATGGTATTCTATCACCGCTGGTCTGACGGCGTAACGGATCAGCCGCTGGTTACCTTTACGCTTCGGAACCATGAAAATATGGAAGACGTTCCGTTTGAAGAAGCCAAGGAAACCACGCTGAAGGATATGGAGCTGTGCGGCCTTAAGGTTGACCAGATTGAACGCATAGACGACTGGTATTATTTCCCACATGTCAGCAGCAAGGATTATGCCGACGGCTGGTATGAAAAGGTGGAAGCCATGCAGGGCAAGGACAACACCTACTATGCCGGGGAAGTCATGGCCTTTGGTGACATGGAAGAAACGGTTGAATACAGCCGCGATTTAGCAATCCGCTTCTTCCAATAAGGGTTCGCATATAACAAATTAAAAGGATAAAAAGGCTGCAGGAGCCTAGCGCCTGCAGTCCTTTTTTCTGCCTGTACAAGGATACTTTTATTGTGAAAACTTTAACAATTTGTACCACTACAAAATACAAATTTGTCTTGAGCACCAATGACAATGAGCGGCTATTCGCGCTGTGTAACTCTCCAAACTTGGAAAAACCCGTTGACTTTGCTGCAATCTTTCACTAAATTTAAAGTTGAGAGAACAAATAGAACAATTTGTACCGTACAAATTAAAAAACGAATAAGAAAAAACAAATAAGAGAGGGCTTGGCAATGCGCACCACAAAGGATTTTATTGACAGCGGAAAAGCCGTACTCGGAATTGAATTCGGATCCACTCGAATTAAAGCAGTTTTGGTGGACAATACCAATAAGCCCATTGCTGCAGGCAGCCATGACTGGGAAAACCGGCTGGAAAACGGCATTTGGACCTATTCACTGGACGACATCTGGGGCGGTTTGCAAGATTGTTATGCTAACTTAGTTAACAACGTAAAAGAAAAATACAATACGGAATTAACGCATTTGGCGGCTATCGGCTTCAGCGCCATGATGCACGGCTACCTGGCCTTTGACAAAGAAGACCAGCTTCTGGTTCCCTTCCGCACCTGGCGGAATGGTATTACCGGGCAGGCAGCCGCAGAGCTGACGGAATTGTTCCACTTTAATATTCCACAGCGCTGGAGCATTGCACATTTGTATCAGGCAGTGCTGAATCAGGAAGAACACGTAAAAGACATTTCTTTCCTGACAACCCTGGCCGGTTACATTCACTGGCAGCTGACCGGACAAAAGGTACTTGGCGTAGGAGATGCCTCCGGCATGTTCCCAATCAGCGCCAAAACCGGACAATATGATGCCGACATGCTGGCAAAATTTGATTCCTTAATGGAACCGTATCACTATTCCTGGAAATTAGAAGACCTCCTTCCCACGGCCCTGAACGCCGGGGAGCCGGCGGGCGTTTTGACCGAAGCCGGAGCAAAACTACTGGATCCCACCGGAACGTTGCAGGCGGGTTGCCCGCTGGCTCCTCCGGAAGGAGACGCCGGAACTGGTATGGTGGCAACCAACAGCGTAGCACGGCGGACCGGGAATGTTTCCGCCGGTACCTCTATCTTTGGTATGGTTGTCCTGGAAGACGCGTTGCAGGATGTGTATCCTGAAATTGACATGGTTGCAACGCCGGACGGAGCGCCGGTTGCCATGGTACACGCAAACAACTGTACGTCGGACCTGGATGCCTGGGTAGGTATGTTCCAGGATTGCCTGGAAAGCTTTGGCGTATCGGTTAAGAAAAGTCAGGTGTATGACACCCTGTACTATAAAGCACTGGAAGGAGACGCAGATTGCGGCGGCCTTCTTTCCTACGGATATCTGTCCGGGGAAAACATTACGGATGTGGAAGAGGGAAGACCCCTTCTGGTTCGGACCCCGAAGAGCAACTTTACCCTTGCCAATCTGATGCGAGCCACGCTCTTCTCCACTTTAGGAGCTTTAAAAATTGGCATGGACATCCTTCTGAAAAAAGAAAAAGTCCAGATTGATACCATCTTCGGACATGGCGGACTGTTTAAGACAGAAGGCGTTGGACAGAACTTCCTGGCAGCTGCCATTCATGCCCCGGTTTCCGTTATGGAAACCGCCGGAGAAGGCGGCCCATGGGGAATGGCTCTTCTTGCTTCCTATATGGTACATAAACAGGAAGGTCAGGCCCTTCAGGATTACTTAGCAACACAGGTCTTTGCTGACAGCAAATGCCTAACTGTAGAACCGACACAAAAAGATATGGACGGCATGGAAGCCTTCATTGAACGGTATCAGAACGGACTTCCTGTGGAACGGCTTGCCGGTTCCTGCCTTGCCTAAAGGAGACACAGTATGTTAGAAGAACTGAAAGAGCAGGTATTAAAAGCAAATTTGGATCTCCCGAAACTGGGTTTGGTAACCTTTACCTGGGGAAATGTCAGCGGCATTGACAGAGACGCCGGTCTGTTCGTTATTAAACCCAGCGGAGTTCCCTATGAAACCATGACCATAGAAGACATGGTTGTAGTAGATCTGGAAGGTAACGTTGTAGAAGGAACCTGTAATCCTTCTTCCGATACCGCCACACACGTGGTTCTGTACAACCGCTTCCCGGAAGTGGGGGGCATTGTACACACCCATTCCACCTGGGCCACCTCTTGGGCACAGGCGGGCAAGGATATCCCGTGTTACGGCACCACCCATGCGGACTACATTTACGGTCCGGTGCCCTGTGCCCGTAACATTACCGGAGAAGAAATTGACGCCGGATATGAAAAAAATACCGGCGTGGTTATTGCGGACCTGTTCCGGGAACGCAATTTAGATTGCATGGCGGTGCCTGCCGTGCTCTGTAGAAATCATGGTCCGTTTGCCTGGGGCAAAGATGCGGACCAGGCGGTATACAATGCCGCCGTGCTGGAAGAGGTGGCCAAGATGGCCGTGCTTTCCAGAATGATTAATCCGGACATTGAACCGGCTCCGCAGGTGCTGCAGGATAAACATTATTTCAGAAAGCACGGCGCAAATGCGTACTACGGACAGCCGAAGAAATAAGAAAACGCTACATCGCCCAAACAAAACAAGGTCATAACAACACAGCAGAACGAGGGCTGTGTGTTGAAAAATAATGAAGGAGGATCATTATATGAAAAAAAGAATTATCAGCTTGATTCTGGCTCTGGCCATGATCGCTGCCCTGTTCGCAGGCTGCGGCACCGGATCCAAATCATCGGGAGACAAGATCAAAATCGGGGTATCCATCTGGAGCTCCACTGACGTTCTTGGTGCACAGTGCAAAAAGATGCTGGATGCAGCAGCAGAAGCTCTGGATGTAGAACTGCAGTATGTTGACCAGGGTCACGTATCCGAAAAGGTTACCGCTTCTGTTGAAACTTTAGCAGCTGCCGGTTGCCAGGGCATCATCATCTGCAACTCTTCCGACACAGAAATGGCTTCCGCCATTAAGACCTGTGACTCCAACGGAATCTATCTGGCACAGTTCTTCCGCATTATCTCTCAGGAAAACAGCGCTGACATTTATGCACAGGCTAAGGCTTCCAAGTATTACATGGGCGCCGTTCATGAGAACGAAGTAGAAAACGGTAAGAAACTGGTTCAGATGCTTATTGACAAGGGCGACCGCAACATCGGCCTCATCGGCTGGGAACAGGGCGACGCCACTTGGCTTGGCCGTTGGCAGGGCTATCAGGAAGGTGTTAAGGCATGGAACGATGCCAACCCGAATGATCAGGTTAAACTGTCCGACCCACAGTATGCCGGTACTTCTGCTGAAGGCGGCACAAAGGCTGCAAACGCTTTGATGAGCGCTGACAAGACCCTGGATGCTATCATTCCGGCCGGCGGCGGCGGAGAACCTCTGCTTGGTGCCATTTCTGCAATTGAAGCTGCAGGAAAGACCAAGGACATTGATGTTGTTTCCACTGACTTCCTGGATGACCTCGGCACCAGACTTGACAACGGTTCCATGGCTGGCGAATCCGGCGGCCATTACTGCGACCCGCTGTTTGCCTTCATGATGGTATACAACGCCATTAAGGGCAACTACACTGACATTGAAAACAACTTTGTTGACATTGAATTCCCGTATCTGTTCGTATCTTCTTCCGAAGACTATGCAAACTATGAGAAATACTTTGTAAACCAGCTTCCGTACACCAACGAAGAACTGGTTGAAATGTCCAAGCTTTCCCTTACTGACCTGGCTGCCAAAGCTGCTTCCCTGTCCATCGAGGATGCCGCTGCCCGTTCTGCAGCTAAATAAACGGATGTAAAGACATAATCTTGGCCGGTATCTGTTACTGGATGCCGGCCATTTTTAAAGGAGTCCTAATATGAGTTCTGCAAAGACGTTAACGGCAGGGACGAAGAAACCAAGCGGTAAGGTACTCGGTTATCTGATACTGGTTGCTTTGGTTCTGGCTTCCTGGATCGTTTTTAAACTTCTTGCCGGAGACAAGTTCGGCACAGATACCCTGCTGAGCGCATTTGAAGCCAGCTTGATGGCTTCCGTCGGCGCAGTAGGATTTTATTTCGTTTTAGTTATGGGTATGTTTGACTTCTCCATTGGAGCCAATATTATCCTTTCCGCTATTGTCGGCTGTCAGCTGGCAAATACATTCGGCCTGGGCTACGTCGGCCTGATTATCGGCGCTGTTATTACCGGCGCACTGGTTGGTCTGTGCAACGGCATGTTCTATGTTAAGCTGCGCATTCCGTCCATGATTGTTACCACCGGCCTGGCCCTGATTTATGAATCCCTGGCAAACATTGTTGCCGGCGGCTATTCCCAGAAACTTCCTTCCGATCTCCGTGCATTCGGTAAAATGCCCGGCAACCTGATCCTGGCGGTCATTGCCTTCGTTCTTGCCTGGTTAATCCTGAACTACACCAAGATCGGCACCTATACCTATGCTATTGGTTCTGATGAATTCGTTACCAAAAACATGGGTATTAAAGTAGACAAATTCAAGGTAATTGCGTTCCTGATCTCCGGCGCCTTCTTCGGACTGATGGCAGTTTTAACCATTAGTTACGGATCTTCTATTTTGGCAGAAACCGGAATGGCTTCCATGAGCCGGAACTTTATTCCGACCATGGGCTGCTTCTTTGGCGTTGCCTTTAAGAAATACGGCATTCCGCTGCAGGCCATTATCATTGGTGAATTCTTCATCAACATTATTTTCTATGGCTTTGTTGCACTGGGTGCTCCTACCGCAATTCAGGACGTTATCACCGGTCTTGCATTGTTAGTTATTATCGTTTTAACCTCGAAGCCGGTTAAGGGCGAAATCGTGAAGTAAGGAGGAGACAAGCATGAGTGAAGTTAGATTACAAGTTCAGCACATGACGAAATCCTTCGGTATTACGAAAGCGCTGAAAGATGTTTCTTTTGACATTAACAAGGGCGAGGTACATGCCCTCATTGGCGAAAACGGATCCGGTAAATCCACACTGACCAACATGCTGACAGGCATTTACCAGATTGAAAGCGGTACCTTTATTCTGGATGGCGAAGAAGTTCATCCGAAGAACCAGGTAGAAGCCAATAAGCAGGGAATCTCCATTATTGTACAGGAACTTGGTACCCTGTCCGGTCTGACCGTTGCAGAGAACATTTTCCTTGGACATGAAGAAGCCTTCGTAAAATTCGGTATTAAAAATACCAATGCCATGAACCGGAAAGCAACCGAACTGCTGAAAGAATATGGCTTTGACCGGATTAAGGCTTCTGCCCAGATTGACGATTACAATTTTGAAGACAGAAAGCTGGTTGAAATTGTAAAAGCAACCTACTTCCATCCGAAAATTGTCGTTATTGACGAAACCACCACGGCACTGTCCCAGGAAGGCCGTGAAGAACTGTATAAGCACATGAACCGCATCCGGGAAGAAGGAAATACGGTTATCTTTATTTCCCATGACCTTCCGGAGGTTTTGGACAAATCGGACACCATTACCATCCTGCGGGACGGCGTGTACATTGACACCGTAAAAAGTGCCGACGTTACGGAAGACGACCTGAAACGGTTGATGGTTGGCCGTGAAGTAACCGGTAACTATTACCGTCCGGATTACGGCGAACCCATTTCTGATGAAGTTGTTCTTTCCGTAAGGGACGTTACCGTACCGGGACAGATTGAAGATATTTCCTTTGATCTGCACAAAGGCGAAATCCTTGGCTTCGGCGGCTTGTCGGAATCCGGCATGCACGAAGTAGGAAAGGCCGTCTTTGGCGCTTCCTTTGACAGAAAGGGAACCGTAACCCTGGCAGACGGAACCGCAATCAACAATATTCCAACTGCCATTAAACACGGACTGGCTTACACATCCAAAGACCGGGACAACGAATCCGTTGTTATGAACCAGTCAATTTGTGAAAACATCTGCCTTCCGTCCCTTGGAGACCTGTCCAACAAGGTTGGCCTGTTAAGTGACCGCAAGCTGCACGCTTTTGCGGAGCGGGAAGCAGAAAACATGTCGGTTAAGATGCAGAACGTAGACCAGTTTGTAGCAGACCTGTCCGGCGGTAACAAACAGAAAGTAGTAGTTGCACGTTGGATTGGAAAGGACTCGGATTTGGTAGTTTTTGACTCGCCGACACGAGGCATAGACATTAAAGTAAAACAGGATATTTACCAGCTGATGGATCAGATGCGCAAGAACGGTAAGTCCATCATCATGATTTCGGAAGAACTCATGGAGCTGATTGGTATGTGTGACCGGATCCTGATTATGAAAGACGGGAAGTTGAATGGCGAAGTTCTCAGAAATGAAGAACTGACCGAAAACAACCTGATTGAGAAAATGGTATAAGGAGGGAATGAATATGTCTGAAAAAGCCGCAACCTTAGCAAAGGCTCCGAAGCCTGAACTGAGTCCGGAACAGTTAAAGGCAAAACGCATGAATTTGGTGCGCACTTTCCTTCCTGTAGCCGGGTTATTAGTAGTCTTTATTGTATTTAACCTGCTGACGAATGGTCGGATGATTACCTCTTACAACCTGCTGCTGTCCCAGCTGTATGTTGTTATGATTTCTTCCATTGGCGTGTTCTTTATTATGAGTATGGGCGGCCTGGATTTCTCCCAGGGCTCTATTCTGGGTATGGCATCCCTTGTGGTATGTCTGCTCTCCAGCAAGAGCATTCCGCTGGCCATCCTTGGCGGTATTGCCACCGGTGCTGCCATTGGCGCTATCAACGGTTTCTTCTATGTAAACCGGAAAATTAAATCCTTCATTGTAACAATTTGTACCATGTTCCTGTTCCGTGGGCTGATTAAGTACTTTACGTCCAAGGCCCCGGTTGCAGCAGACATGAAGGTATACAACTATGATGACATCAGCATCAAGCTGCCAATCCTTGTAGTAGTACTTGCCATTGCCTTTGTTGTATTCCGTTACACGAAGTTTGGTATTTATCTGAAGGCCATTGGTGCCGGAGAAAAGGCCGCGTCCTTTGCCGGTATCCGTACGGACCGGATGAAGTTCCTGATTTATGTACTGGCCGGTGCCATTACCGGATTTGCTGCATTCATCAGTGTTACCAAGAACGGCTCGGTTACTGCTAATGCCGGTAACCAGCTGGAAACCCAGATCCTGATTGCCCTGGTTCTTGGCGGTATGCCAATTTCCGGTGGTGCCAAGGTTCGCTTCTCCAACATCATTGTTGGTGCAACCCTGTATGTTATCCTGTCCAACGGACTGACCATGATTGGTATGACGCCGGAAGAAGGACAGCTGATTCAGGGCATTATCTTCCTGATCTTTGTAGCAATCTTTGCTGACAGACAGGCACTGAAGGTAATTAAGTAAAGAGGTGCTTTGAAATGAAAAAACTGTATTTTGTTCCCGGCAGCCAGGACCTGTATGGCGAAGAATGCCTAAAGCAGGTTGCTGCTGACTGCCAGGAAATGGTAGATTTTTTAAATACCAAGGTGGGCGATTTACTCACCATTGAACTGCTTCCTACAGTAGAAACTTCCCCTATCTGCGTAGAAGATATGAAAAAGGTAGTCTGTGACGACGACTGCGTCGGCGTTATTACCTGGATGCACACCTTTTCTCCGGCCAAAATGTGGATTAAGGGCCTGCAATTGTTAAACAAACCGTTGCTGCATCTGCACACACAGGCTAATGAAAAGCTGCCCTATGCCACCATTGACATGGACTTCATGAACCTGAACCAGGCTGCCCACGGGGACCGGGAATTCGGATTCATCCTTGCCAAACTGGGTATTCCGCATGAAGTAGTAGCTGGCTATTACAAGCATGACGACTTCATTGCCGGAGTCCGTCGGTTTGCTTCCGTTGCCAAAGCCATTGATTATTCCAAGCATACCCGCATTGCCACCTTCGGCAACAACATGCGTGACGTAGCCGTTACCGACGGCAACCGTCTGGAATGCGAAATCAAGTATGGCTGGGAAGTCAAGTACTGGGGCATTGGTGAAATTGCAGAACGTGCCGACGCGGCAACCGATGCAGAAGTAGACGCCAAAATGCAGGAATACCTGGCTGCTTATGAACTGGACACCGACAATACGGATGCGGTTCGCGAACAGGCCAAGTATGAAGTGGCATTTGAAAAGTTCTTTGCCGAAAATGAAATTACCGCCTTTACGGACAACTTCCAGGATCTGCACGGCCTGAAGCAGTTGCCTGGTCTGGCTGCTCAAAACCTGATGGGCAAGGGCATCGGCTTCGGACCGGAAGGAGATTACAAAATTTCCGCCTTCTCCGCTGTCTTAATGAAGATGGCTGAAGGAAAAACAGGTGCAACCGGCTTTATAGAGGACTATACTTATGATTTGACAAGCGGAGAAGAGCTGGAGCTTGCTTCCCATATGCTGGAAGTCCCGGTCTCCTTTGCCGCAAATAAACCAAAAATCCAGGTACATCCGCTGGGCATCGGCGGCAAAGAAGACCCGGCCCGTCTGGTTTTTGACGGCGTGACCGGGGACGGCATCCAGGTAACCCTGATTGACCTTGGAGACCACTTCCGTATTATCTGTGCAGATATTGAACTGGTTGCGCAGCCAGAACCCATGCCAAACCTGCCGGTAGCCAGAATTATGTATCGCCATAAGCCGGATTATGCTATTGGCACAGCGGCCTGGTGTTATGCCGGTGGTGCACACCACTCCGTGGTTTCTACGGCACTGACTCGCAAAGACATTGCCATGTTTGCCCGCCTGACCGGCACGGAACTGGTTACCATCGGAGACGATACCACAGAAGCAGATTTGCAGAAATTCTTTACCAAGTAAGGAAGTGATACACGGTGAATCAGTATACAGGAACTCCGAAGTACGCCATTATTGTTGAAACGGTAAAAGAGAATCTGAAGAACCGTGTATGGAAAGCCGGGGACAAGCTCCCAACGGAAAAAGAGCTGGCAGCACAGTTTAGTGTCAGTCGGCAAACCGTGCGCCGGGCGCTGGAAGAATTAACCAAGGACGGCGTTATTTCCAGTGTGCAGGGCAGTGGCTCCTACATTCAATCCACTGCATCATTGTCCCGCGGGTTGCGGGTCAGCCACAAAAACATTGCGGTTATCAGTACCTTCGTAGACAACTACATTTTCCCGGCCACCCTGCGGGGCATTCAGACCGTTTTAACGGAGGCTGAATACACCATGCAGCTGGCGTTCACGGATGACAGCATTTCCAAGGAACGCACCATCCTGACCAATTTGCTGGAGCAGGATAACGTGGACGGCATTATTGTAGAACCTGCCAAATCGGCATTGCCGAACCCGAATCTGTATCTGTATCGGGAACTGATGACCCAGGGAATCCCCATCATCTTCTTTAACGCATATCATCGGGACATCCCGCTCCCTTGCATGCGGATGGATGACTTTGATACCGCGCGGCGAGCTACCGAACTTCTGATTGAACGGGGCCACACCAATATTGCCGGTATCTTCCATCCGGAAGACGGACAGGGTCATTTGCGGTATGCGGGCTTTTTGAAAGCGCTGTGGGATCACGACCTGCAGGCCTGCTCTCAAAACGTAGTCTGGCGTGCCAAAACTATTGATTTTGCCATGCTGAACAAAGGCGTTACCGGCGTAGTTTGCTACAATGACGAAGTGGCATACAAGTTAATTGTAGATGCGCAGAAGCATGGCCTTACCATCCCGGATGATCTTTCCGTGGTTGGCATTGATGATTCTGACATAGCCAATCTTTGTTCGGTACCAATAACGTCCTTTATCCATCCCAAGGAAGCCTTGGGCAGGGACGTGGCAAGAAATATGCTGACCCTGATTCGGGACCCGGACTTTGATGCAAATCGTATTTATTATGCAGAACTTGTAGAACGCTCCTCGGTAGCATTCCACAAGTAAAGGAAAGGCGCAGCCACCCCGGCTGCGCCTTTTTTATATTTTGTTTACAGAACGTCCAGTGGAACTTTGTGCGTAGGTGCCGGAAAATGGCTATTCAGCAGGGCAAGCTCCTGCGGGCTGAGGCGGATATCGGCGGCAGCACGGTTGTCCTGTGTATGGCTGAGACGGCTGCTGCGCGGGATGGCAAAGATGCCGTCCTGCGCCAGGACGAAAGCCAGCAAAACCTGCACGGGCGTACAGCCATGTTCCTCTGCAACGGAACGGACGGCTTCGTCCGTCAGCAGGGAACGCCGTACACGCCCTGCCTGCGCCAGCGGCGTATAAGCCATAAGCGGAATGTCGTGCTGCCGCAGAAACGGAAGCAGGTCATATTCCGTGCCGCGACTGCCCAGGTGGTACAGGTCCTGTACCACGGCGCAGTTGCGGCCGTCTTTGACCTGGAATAACTCTTCCATGTCTTCTTTGTCAAAGTTAGAAACGCCCCAGCGCCGGATCTTGCCCTGCGCTTTTAACTGCTCCATGCAGGAAACTGTTTCCCGGAGCGGAACGCTGCCTCGCCAGTGAAGAAGATATAAATCCAGGTAGTCTGTTCCAAGGCGGTCCAGACTGTTCTGGCAGGAATCAAAAATCTGGCTTTTTCCGGCATTCCAAGGATAAACCTTGCTGACCAGAAAGAGATGATTCCTTTGGAAGGGGCGGATTGCTTCGCCGACCAGCTCTTCGCTGGCTCCTTCCCCGTACATTTCAGCGGTGTCAATTAAGGTCAATCCGTTTTCTATACCCCACTGCAGGGCCTCCAATTCGGAAACTCTTTTGTGAGGATCTTCTCCTAGGTACCAGGTGCCCTGTCCCGCTTTGGGAATGGCGGTGCCGTCTGGTAATAAGATGGTGTTCATTCGAAATGACTCCTTCCTTTTGCAATTTTGCAATGTTTATGTTACATTCGTTTCAGAATGTGAAATGCGGAGGTTGCTGATATGGCAAAAATAGCAGTTTTAGTTCCCCGTCAGGAAATGCAGGTAATGGCAGAGCAACTGGTGGGCTCCTATAAAAACCTGACGCCGGTTTGTCTGGAGTTTGTAAAAACCATGGATGCAGCGCGGCGCGCGGCGGAACTGGAAACCGAAGGCTGTGACCTGATTATGGCTCGTGGCTTTCAGGCTACCATTATTAAGCAGGCAGTGCAATTGCCGGTGGTCAATATTATAATTACCACGCAGGAATTGGGCGTTCTGGCATTACAACTGAAAAATGAATTGGGCGTAATGCATCCGAAAATCGGCCTGATTGGCTTTGAAAATATGTTCAGCGACACCGCCCGATTTGAAGATTTATTTGATGTGGAAATAGTGCGGTATACCCTTCCGGAAACAGAAACGCGGGACACCCAGAAAAAACTGGCGGATTTTGTTAGCCAGGCAGAACGGGAAGGCTGTCATGCCGTTCTCGGGGGCGATGTAGTCTGCGCACAGGCAGAAGCGCAGGGCATGCCCTACCGCTTCTTTGCCTCTACTCTGGAAAGCATGCGGAATGCCTTTGCTATGGCGGAACGAATGGCTTATGCCATAGATTTGGAAAAGCAAAGCAGCTCGGAAATGAATACCATGCTGGACTTCACTTTCAGCGGCATCATGCAGATTGATGCCGGAGGGATTATCCGGCGCGGAAACCGGGTACTTTATAATCTGCTTGGGTTGCAACCGTCGGAACTGTTGGAACGACCCATTCAGGAAGTCTTGCCACAAATTCGTTCGGATTTGCTGGCAAGAGTGCTGCAAGAGGGTGACGAAAGCTACGCCAGTCTGCTGCCAATTGAAGACCGTGCAGTAGTGGTTAATGCTGCACCCATCCTGATTGAAAACCGCATTTGCGGGGCCATTCTGACCTTCCAGGAAAGTAACCGTATTACCCAGATTAACAGTGAACTGCGTGCGGAGTTGTACCAGCGCGGCTTTGTGGCCAGGTATCGCTTTGACCGGATTCCGGTGCAGGATGCAGAAATGAAGAAATTAATTAGCCGCGCACGGCAGGTGGCCCGCTTTACAGCACCTATTTTGCTGAAGGGAGAACACGGTACCGGCACTACCATCATGGCACAGTGTCTGCATAATGAAAGTCTGGTTAGCACCAATGCTTTTGTTGATGTGGATTGCGCGGCATTTCCGTCAGAGGTGCTGGATACCATGCTGTTTGGAAATTATTCCACCCGCGCAGACAGTCCGGCCGGTCTTGCGGAGACGGCACAGAACGGTACGCTGTTCTTATCCCATATTGATTCCCTTTCTATGGAATTGCAATACAAGGTTTTACAACTGTTACGTGGAAAATTGTTGCGTAATGGCGCAAGTCGTCCGGTTTCTTCTGAAGTGCGGATTATTGCCTCTACTACCAATAATCTGATTGCTGCGGTGGAACGGGATGAGTTCCGGAATGACCTGTATTATGAATTAAGCGTAATTTCCCTGGAATTGCCACCGTTGCGGAAACGGAGGGACGATGTTCTGCCTTGGGTTAACTTTTATCTGGAACAGGCGCAGAATCAGCATAAACGGTATGTCTCTCTGACCAAGGGCGCAGAAGAGTACTTAAAGAGCTATGACTGGCCGGGTAATCTGGACCAGCTTCGCGGTATTTGTGAACGTACGGTTTTGACGGCAGAACGCCGTACGGTGGACGAGGTTTTCCTCCGCCGGGAACTGGAACAGCTGGCACCGCGAATTGATGCGGAAACACAACAGGTGGTTGTGGTTAAGGATCCAAAGGCTTTGGAAATTGCAGAGCTGTTGAAAAAACACGGCGGAGACAGGCAGAAGGTGGCAGATGAGCTGGGGGTCAGCAAAACCACACTTTGGCGTTACATGAAAAAATACGGAATTGGGCAGGACTTTTCCTGCTGAGAATTTACAAAACAGTCGGGCAGACTTCCTTGCGGAAGCCACCCGACTGTTTTGCTTTAAGAGAGGTTATGTAATTGGTGCAGGGTTGAAAATGCACATATCGTTATGGAAACCGTATTGATCGCTGTAGGGCTCTTTGATTCCGCTGGCCACATCCAGAATCATGTTAAAGATTTCCGTGCCGACTTCGGCAATAGTGGCCTCTCCGATGGCAACGCCTCCTGCAGAAATGTCAATTAAGTCAAACCAGTGGTCCTTCATTTCGTTCCGACTGCAAACTTTGATAACAGGGGCAACATCCAGTCCGTACGGAGTACCGCGGCCGGTCATAAAGACCTGCAGTCCAATGCCGGAGGCTACCTGGGATGGTCCGCAGACAATGTCGGAAGCCGGAGTGGCTGCGTAAATAAGGCCGTGCTTTGTGGGTTTTTCTGCCGGAGAAAGAACTTCTACAATTGGGCTTGTGCCGCTTTTGGCAATAGAGCCCATGGCCTTCTCTACAATATTTGCCAAACCACCCTGTTTGTTGCCGGGGGTTGGATTGGCATCCCGGTCTACTCCGCCGGCTTCCAGATAGTCATCATACCATTTCATCTCTTCTGCCAACCGGTCCCGTGTGTGGGCATCCGGGCAACGGGCGGCTAACATTTGTACGCCGTCCCGGACTTCCGTTACTTCACTAAACATTACGGTGCCACCGCCACGGACTAACATATCGGCGGCGTAGCCGGCACTGGGATTGGCTGTAATACCGGAGAAGGCGTCACTTCCACCACATTGCATACCGACAAGAAGTTCACTTAAGGGTAGTTTTTCACGGGTTCTCCGATTCAGCTTTTTCAGCTTCTGCTCTGCCATATCCAAGATGGCCTGCATCATGGCGTCGTGTCCTTTCCAGTCCTGCAATGTTAAGCAGTTTTCCGGTGTAATGTCCTCCGGTGGAAGAACACGGTCATAGGTCAGCTTTTCACAACCCAAGCCGACTACCATAATTTCGCCGCCGAAGTTCGGGTGACGGATGACATTGGTAATGGCACGAATAGGGATTGGCGCTAAGGGTGCATTGATTGCCACCCCGCAGCCGTAAGGATGGGTGACCGCAACCACACCGTCTACATTCGGATATTTTGGCAGTAATTCTTTTTTGATCCGCTCTACCGCAACTTTCAATACGCCTGCGGCACACTGCACGGTTGTGACAATGCCCAACAGATTGCGGGTGCCGGCAGGACCGGTTGCGTTGCGGTATCCCATCCACGTAGTGCGGGTTGGCATGGGCAGATCTTCGGTCTTTACTAGGTTGGTGCCATAGGGAAGATTTTCCACGCTGGGACTTTCCGGAAGCTCCAACATATGTTCATTAATCCAGCTGCCGGCCGGGATATCGTCTTTGGCGTATCCCAGAATCACACCGTAGCGGATGATTTCTCCACCCTTGGGAATATCCTGCAGGGCAATTTTGTGCGCCTGGGGGATGGAGTCCAGCGTAATAACGCCGGACTCTGTTTTTGTATTTGCAGGCAAATCGTGAACGGCAACGGCTACGTTGTCCTGTTCCTTGATTTGTATGGTTAATCTGCTATCCATAATAAGCTCTCTTTTCTAACGTTAGATAAACAAACTGCAGACAAGTAACTCGACAATGCCGACACCGGCCATAATCAGGGATACTGCTGTCTTACAACGGAGCTGGTCTTTCAGTTCGGTTACACCAAACATACCGTTCCATACCCAGAAACCGGAATCGTTGAAGTAGGAGAAGGAGATAGCGCCAACGCAGCAGGACAGAGCCATCAGCAGTGGGCTAACGTTCAGGACAGCCAGTAACGGTGCGGACAGGTTTGCTGCGGTGGTGATTGCAACGGTGGCGGAGCCAAGGGCAATACGCATCAGTGCAGCAATAGCGAATGGAATCAGAACGGCTGGTAACGGGCTCTTAACAACTACCTCGCCAAGGGCGTCACCGATGCCGGAGTCTTTAATAATCTGACCAAGGGATCCGCCTGCGCCGGTAATCAGCATGATGATGCCGGTGCTCTTAATGGCTTCGTCCATGTACTTCAGAACTTCCTTGGTTGGCTTCTTTCTGGCAAGACCATAGATGGCAAGCAGGGTGCCGATGCCAAGTGCAACAATTGGGGAACCAATGAGGTCAATGAAAGAGTTGCTGACGTCTACAAAATCAAGAACGGTCTTAAGAAGAATCAGAACAATGGGAACAATGATTGGGGCAATGGACGGAAGCAGCTTCGGCAGATCTTTCTGGCCGATGATTTCATCCAGGTTGTCCATGGTTTTAATGTATTCTTCTTTGTAGGCCATACGGTCATATCCACCCTGGTCGTTTGGAACCTGGTAGATTTTTTTGCCCAGCGGCTTTACATAGAACATAACCACAATCAGCATTGGAACGCTGACAATGGCACCGGCCAGGATCATTTGACCTACGTCTACACCAAGTGTGGTGGCAGCGGTCAGAGGGCCGGGTGTTGGCGGTACCAGACAGTGGGTCAGCTGCAGACCACAGGCCAAAGCCAGGGACAGGCTGATAATGGATTTGCCGGTAACGCGGGACATTGCTTTACAAAGTGGTGCAAAGATAACAATGGCGGAGTCGGCGAAAACCGGAATGGAAATGAACCAGCCGGTGATGGCCAGTGCCCATTCTTCGTGTTTCTTGCCGACGGCCTTAATAAAGGAATAGGCCATTCGTTCGGCACCGCCGGAGGCTTCCAGAATACCACCCATCATAACGCCAAGGCCGATGATGATACCGGTGCTCTTCAGGGTGTTTCCGAATCCGTTTTGAATGGAAGAAATGATGCCGGTTACGGTTTCTCCGCTGACTACGGTATCCGTAATCGGCATTCCGCCGATTAAACCGGTAACGATAGCGGCCGCAAGTAAGGCAATAAAGGTGTGTACTTTTGTTTTGCTGACCAGCACGATCATCATAATGATGCCGATTGCCAGACCAAGTAACATGCGGATTGATTCATCCATAGTGATAACTCCTTTTGCTAATTAGATTTCTCTTATCCGTTTTTTTTGTACGGGTGACTTCAAGAGAAACGCTTTCTGCGACCATGGCCATTGTAACAGGGGGTATCGCACTCTGGGAATCCGCAAAATGACCCAAGTTGATTGTCAAAAGTCTGACAATAATAACAAACGTTCAAATTTTGCAAAATTAGTTTCAGTTGTGAATGAAATATTTCAAATCGCACGGGTGAAACGATATTGAAACAATTCAGAAATTAAACTTTCATTTTTTGAAAGATTAGCCTTCTTGCTTAAAAAGGTACGTGCTCTTTCGGCGGTCTGTCAATTGCGGCAGGCGGAAACCCCTCCTATACTGGACTTGACTTCAAGAGACGCCTCTGCAAAGAGCGTAAAGCCAAACAATTATATTAAAGAGCAATACGAAAAGTGAGGACAAGACAATGAAGATTGGTTTTATTGGCCTGGGTATCATGGGCAAGCCGATGGCAAAGAATATGCTGAAAAAGGGATATACGGATTTGCTGGTTTATGACCGCACCCAGTCCCAGGTAGAGGAAGTGGTTGCCTGCGGCGCCAAAGCAGCAAACTACCAGGAAATTGGGGAACAGTGCGATGTAGTTATTACCATGCTTCCGAATTCCCCGCACGTAAAAAGCGTTATGTTGGAAGACGGTAAGGTTGCCGACTACATGAAAGCCGGATCTACCTTTATTGACTGCAGCTCCATTAATCCGGTTGCTTCCAAGGAAATTTATGCCGAACTGGAAAAGAAAGGCATTGCTATGCTGGATGCTCCGGTATCCGGTGGTGAACCGAAGGCCATTGACGGCTCTCTGAGCTTCATGGTCGGTGGCAAAGAAGAAGTATTCAATGAATTTAAACCGCTTTTGGAAACCATGGGTGCTTCTGTTGTTCGCTGCGGCGATGTAGGTGCCGGTAATACCACCAAGCTGGCCAACCAGATTATAGTTGCCTGCAACATTCAGGCACTTGCCGAAGCACTGACCCTTGCACAGAAGGCCGGTGTGGATCCGGAACTGGTGTTCCAGGCTATTAAAGGCGGCCTTGCCGGTTCCACGGTCATGAATGCCAAAGCCCCGATGATGATTGAGGGCAATGATAAGCCGGGCTTTAAAATTGATCTGCATATTAAGGATTTGAACAATGCACTGGACTGCGCCCACTCCGTTGGCGCTCCGGTTCCTATGACCGCGGAAGTACAGGAAATTCTGCAGTGGCTGCACAACCACGACGGCGGTCAGAAAGACCACAGTGCCATTGCTCAGTATTACGAATATCTGACCGATCAGAAACTCGGTCGTTAAGGAGACTGAAACATGAACACAGATTTCATTAAAGGTGTAGTGGTTCCTATTCTGACCATTGCAGATGAAAATGAAAAAATAGACGAAGCAAAGCAGCGTTCCCAGGTAGATTATGTCATTGATGGCGGTGTGGCCGGGATTCTGGCCTTCGGCTCCAACGGCGAATTCTACATGCTGGAAGAGGATGAAATGGAACGCGGTCTGCAGATTATGGTTGACCAGGCTGCGGGACGGGTTCCGGTTTACTTCGGTATTGGTGCCATCAGCACCAAGAAGTGCTGCCGTTTGGCACAGATGGCGGTAAGGAACGGCGCTGACGCAGTCAGTGTGTTGCAACCAATGTTCCTGAAGCCAACCTATGACGAGCTGTATCTGCACTTTAAAACCATTGCAGAAAGTATCCCGGAAACGCCGATGCTGCTTTACAATAATCCCGGCCGCGTTGGCTACGGCATGAGTACCAAACTGGTAAGTGCACTGGCACATGACGTACCCAATATTGTTGGTATGAAGGACAGCAGTGGGGATATGACCCTGACTGCAGAATTTATCCGGCTTGGCCGAGATGTTGACTTTAAAGTTTTCGGCGGAAAGGACACCCTGCTTTACGGCAGCCTTTGTCACGGGGCCGTCGGCGGCGTTTGCACGGCAGCAAACTTTATGCCGGAACTGATTACCGATATTTACAACAAGTTTGCCGCCGGTGATGTTGCCGGTAGCCTGGAAGCACAGTTCAAGCTGAACCCGGTTCGCCTTTCCATGGACGCCGCCAGCTTCCCGGTTGCTTCCAAGGACATGGCAACCTTACGCGGCCGTGACGTCGGCGTACCGTATCGTCCTTCTCTTCCAACTCCGGAAGGTGCAGCAAAAGATGGCTTTATCAGCACCATGACGGAAGCGGGTCTGTTATAAGAAAGGAGCAGAAAATGGCAATTCCAACTGTAGCAAAAATGGAAATTTATCCGGTAGCCGGTCACGACTGCATGGAATTAAATTTATCCGGTGCCCATGCTCCGTATTTTACCCGCAACATTGTAATTCTGACGGATTCCAATGGCGTAGAAGGTGTCGGGGAAGTGCCCGGCGGTGAAAAAATTACCAATGCTTTGGAAAGCGTAAAAGAACTGGTTCTTGGAACCAGTATTGCAGATTATAAACAGACGTTGAACAAAGTGCGGGCCTGGCTGAACGCCAACATTAAAGATGATGTGCGTGGCTTACAGACCTTTGACCTGCGGACCGGCGTTCATGTAGTAACCGCTATTGAGGCACCACTTCTTGACTTGCTTGGCAAGTTCCTTGATGTGCCGGCTGCTGCCTTAATGGGTGACGGCATTCAGCGGGAACGGGTACAGTTCTTAAGTTATCTGTTTTATGTTGGTGACCGGAAAAAGACGGACCTGGAATATCTGGGTGAAGAAGATTCTGATTGTGAATGGTACCGTCTTCGCCATGAAGAGGCGCTGACGCCGGAGGCAATTGTGGCCATGGCCAAAGCAACGCATGAAAAATATGGCTTTGTTGACTTTAAGCTGAAGGGCGGTGTTCTTTCCGCCAAAGAAGAATTAAAAGCGGTACAGGCCATTCATGCGGCCTTCCCGGAAGCACGTGTAGACCTGGATCCGAACGGCTGCTGGAGTCTGGAAGAGGCGTTGGAAATTGGACCGGAGTTAAAGGAATGCCTGGCTTACTGCGAAGACCCGTGCGGTGCCGAAAACGGCTTCTCCGGTCGGGAAATCATGGCGGAATTCCGCCAGGCCACAGGTATGCCGACGGCAACGAATATGATTAATACGGATTGGCGTCAGATGTATCACTGTCTTGCACTGCGGAGTGTAGATATTCCACTGGCTGACCCGCATTTCTGGACCATGAACGGCTCTGTTCGCGTAGGCCAGATGTGCAATGACTTTGGTATGATGTGGGGTTGTCACTCCAACAACCATTTTGATATTTCCCTGGCTATGGTAGTGCAATGCGCAGCTGCCATCCCCGGAAAAATGAATGGCATTGATACCCACTGGATTTGGCAGGAGGGCATTGACCGCCTGACCAAACAGCCAATGCAGATTGTAGACGGATGCATTGACTTGCCGAAGACCGGCGGTCTTGGCATTGAAGTAGACCGCGAACAGGTAAGGAAGGCCCATCAGCTTTATATGGACAAGTGCTACGGCAAAGGTGCCCGCAATGACGCCATTGGTATGCAGTATCTGATTCCGGGCTGGACCTTTGACAATAAGAAACCCTGCCTGGTTCGTTAAGGAAAGGAACGGAATTACCATGAATGATTTGCGCCAAACAGCAGACCAGATTGTGGCATCCAGCATCCGGGCAGTTTTGCCGGACGAAGCGGTTCGGCGTGCCCTGCAGGAGTTCCACCCAAAGGGCAGAACCTTCCTGGTAGCTGTTGGCAAGGCTGCCTGGCAAATGGCACAGGCAGCGGTCAATGTGCTTGGCACGGTAGATGACGGCGTGGTAATTACCAAATATGACCATGTAAAAGGTGAAATTCCCGGTGTGGCCTGTTATGAAGCAGGTCACCCGGTTCCGGATGAAAACGGCTTTTCTGCAACGCAGAAGGCACTTGACATGGTAAGCAATTTACATCCGGAAGACACCGTTTTATTCCTGCTTTCCGGCGGCGGCAGTGCCCTCTTTGAGCGGCCGTTGATTTCCGGAGAAGAATTGCAGGATATTACTTCGCAGTTGCTGGCAAGCGGTGCGGATATTGTGGAAATGAACACCATTCGCAAACGGTTGTCCGCCGTCAAAGGCGGACGCTTTGCACAGGCGTGTTCACCGGCCCTGGTATACAGCATTGTGCTGAGTGATATACTGGGGGACCCTCTGGATATGATAGCCAGTGGGCCGGCCGTGCCGGATACATCCACTTCCGAACAGGCGCTTGCAATTGCGGAAAAATACCAGTTAAAGCTTTCCGCCACTGCCCATCTCCTATTAAAAGAAGAAACTCCCCACATTTTAAACAATGCACACACTGAAATTACGGGCAGTGTGCGGGAACTTTGCACTGCCGCCGCAGACGCCTGCCGACAGCTTGGCTATGAACCGGTCCTCCTGACCGATCAGCTTTGCTGTCAGGCCCGCGAAGCCGGTAGCTTTCTTGGCTCCGTTGTCCGCACCCATGCGGGCCGGGGCAAAAAGCTGGCGTTCCTTGCAGGCGGCGAAACCATAGTCCATTTGACCGGCACCGGTCTGGGCGGCCGGAACCAAGAACTGGCTCTTGCCGCAGCACCCGCCCTGGCGGGACTGCCGGGCTGCTGCGTCTTTTCCGTTGGCAGTGATGGCACGGACGGCCCAACTGATGCCGCCGGCGGTTACGTTGACGGTACAACGCAGGCCTCACTTAGCATGGCAGGCATCTCTGTTTTTGAAACCCTATCAGACAATGATGCCTACCATGCTCTCAAAACAGTCAATGGACTGATTTTTACCGGCGCTACCGGCACCAACGTCAATGACGTTGCCGTTGCTTTGGTAGAATAAAAGACCCCTTATAAACAAAAAAGCAAAAGCAAAAGGCAGAGCCCTGAAGCACCAACGCTGTTGGCACTTCGGGACTTTGCTTTTTGCGTTGAAGGGCGAAGATTGCTGACTCGCCAGGGAATTGCAAACTTTGTAAAATAATTTATATAAAATAGTTGACAATTTATATATACAAGACTACAATTTCATCAGACGTGAAGGAGGGGTCAAAATGAAAAAGAGCGTTTACTCCGTGGTGCTCGGAGATGATGTCATTGCCAAGGTAGACCGCCTGGCTTACCTGAACAATACCAACCGTTCCAATATGATTAACCAGATTCTGGCGGAATATGTGTCTCTGACCACACCGGAAAAACGGATCAGCAGCATTTTTGACGAACTGGCACGTCAGCTGTATGCCGGGGAAACCTTTACGGAATGGGCTCCGCCCACGTCCTCGGTTATGTCTTTACGGACGGCGTTAAGCTACAAGTACAATCCAACCGTAAAATACGCCATTGAACTGTTCCGGGACCCGGAGGCGGTAGAGCAGGGGCAAATTAAAGTTTCCACCCGCACCACCAATCCGGCGCTTCTGTCCAAGATGCTTTCCTTTTATAACTTCTGGGCAGAGTTGGAGCAGGCCTATGGCTTTGAAGGAACAGACAGCTTTGAAAACGGCGTTTTCAAACGGCCCATTATGCATCGCCAGAATGCAAAGGCGGCCAGAAATGCCAAAAGCGGTCTGTCTGCCGGAGAATTAATTGCTGACTACATTGTCCTGTTTGACGGGGCCATGAAGCTGTACTTCTCCGGAAATGCGGACGCCATTCAGCCGAATTACGAAGACTACATTTACAGCAACACCGAAATTATTTAGGAGATGAGTTTATGAATGCAGATAAATTCACACAAAAAACCATGGAAGCTTTCCGGGATGCGCAGGCCATTGCCCAGGAAAACGGAAATAACAACGTGGGTGAAGAGCATCTGTTGGCGGCATTGCTCTCTCAAGCCGACGGCCTGACCGGAGAAATTATGACAAGCCTTGGTGCTTCCCCGGAGCGCTTACGTTCTAAAGTAGAAGAAGAAATTTCCCGTTTGCCGAAAATCAGCGGCAACGGGTATGATCCGAATAATATTTACGTATCGCCGGAGCTGAATAAAGCGCTGACAGCTGCCGAAAAACAGGCACAAAAAATGCAGGATGACTACGTTTCCGTAGAGCATCTGCTGCTGGGCCTGTTGAAGTATCCGAATCAGACCCTGAAGCGGATTTTTAATGAAGAGAACATTACCGAAGCGCGG
Organism: Muribaculaceae bacterium; assembly: GCA_963620745.1. Taxonomy (GTDB): domain Bacteria; phylum Bacillota; class Clostridia; order Oscillospirales; family Acutalibacteraceae; genus RUG420. The sequence goes on from CAVFBE010000005.1 coordinate 40,477, forward strand.
GTGCTGGATGCCCTGAAAAACATCCGCGGCAACCAGAAGGTCAAGACTGACAACCCGGAAGACACCTATGACGTACTGAAAAAGTACGGCACGGACCTGGTACAGCGTGCGCGGGAGCACAAGCTGGATCCGGTTATTGGTCGGGACGAAGAAATTCGAAACGTCATCCGGATCCTGTCCCGAAAGACCAAGAACAACCCCTGCCTGATTGGTGAACCGGGCGTTGGTAAAACTGCCATTGCAGAAGGCCTTGCCCTTCGTATTGTCAGCGGAGACGTTCCGGACAACCTGAAGGACCACACCATTTTCTCCCTGGATCTGGGCTCCCTGATTGCCGGTGCCAAGTTCCGTGGTGAATTTGAAGAGCGTCTGAAGGCCGTTCTGAACGAAGTAAAATCCTCTGACGGCAAAATCATTCTGTTTATTGATGAACTGCACACCATTGTTGGTGCCGGTAAAACAGACGGTGCCCTGGATGCAGGCAACATCTTAAAACCGCTGCTTGCCCGTGGCGAGTTACACTGCATTGGTGCCACAACGCTAAACGAATACCGGCAGTATATTGAAAAGGACGCTGCCCTGGAACGCCGGTTCCAGCCGGTTATGGTAGAAGAACCCACGGTAGAAGACACCATTGCCATTCTGCGTGGCTTGAAGGAACGGTATGAGGTTTACCATGGCGTTAAAATCATGGATAAAGCCATCATTGCCGCAGCCACCCTGTCTAACCGTTACATTCAGGACCGATTCCTGCCGGATAAGGCCATTGACCTGATTGACGAAGCCTGCGCTCTGATTAAGACGGAAATGTACTCCATGCCAACAGAAATGGATGAAATTTCCCACAAGATTATGCAGCTGGAAATTGAAGAGGAAGCGTTGTCCAAGGAAACGGATAAGCTGACCCTTGCCCATTTGGATGAAATTAAGACCGAGCTTTCCGAACTGCGGGAACAGTTCAAAGCCATGAAGGCCAAACTGGAAAATGAAAAGCACGGCATTGAAAAGGTACAGAAGATCCGCTCCGAAATAGAAGATATTAACCACCAGATTGAAAAGGCCAAGGAAGAATATAACCTGACCAAGGCCGCCGAACTGCAATACGGCAAGCTGCCACAATTGCAGAAGGAACTGGAAGAAGAGGAAAAGCAGAGCGAAAAGAAGAACAACACGCTGCTGCGGGACCGCGTTACCGACGAAGAAATTGCCAAGATTGTTTCCCGCTGGACCGGTATTCCGGTTTCCAAGCTGGTGGAAAGCGAACGGAGCAAGCTCTTAAATATGGAAGATATCCTGCACCAGAGAGTCATTGGGCAGGAAGAAGCCGTCCTACGGTAAGTGATGCAATTCTGCGTTCCCGTGCAGGCATTAAGGATCCAAATCGCCCGGTAGGTTCTTTCCTGTTCTTAGGCCCGACCGGTGTCGGCAAAACGGAACTGGCCAAGGCGCTGACCACTGCCCTGTTTGACGACGAAAAGAGCCTGATCCGGATTGACATGAGTGAATACATGGAGAAGTACTCCGTGTCCCGTCTGATTGGTGCGCCTCCGGGATACGTTGGTTATGACGAAGGCGGTCAGCTGACCGAAGCGGTACGCAGGAAGCCGTACTCCGTTGTCCTGTTTGATGAAATTGAAAAGGCCCACCCGGACTTCTTCAACATTCTGCTGCAGGTGCTGGATGACGGCCGGATTACCGACAGCCACGGCAAGACCGTAGATTTCAAGAATACCATCATTATTCTGACCTCCAACCTGGGCTCTGATATCATCCTGGACGGCATTAATGAAAACGGCGAAATCAGTGAAGATGCCCGCGCTAAGGTACAGGAGCTGCTGAAGCGCAGCTTCCGTCCGGAATTCCTGAACCGGCTGGATGAAATCATCTTCTATCGTCCGCTGACCAAGGAGAACATCCGCGGTATTGTAGACCTGAAGATGCAGGAAGTTGCAGACCGGCTGAAGGAGCAGCGTATCAACATTACGGTAACGCCGGAAGCCAAGAACCAGATTATTGAACAGGCCTTTGATCCGGTTTACGGCGCCCGTCCTATCAAGCGGTTCATCCAGTCCCATATTGAAACGCTGATTGCCCGGAAGCTGGTACAGAATGACCTGGCGCCGGACTCCACTATGAGCGTGGATTACCGGGAAGGAGACTTTGTCATTGACGTCTCGGAACCGGTAGAATAATTTGTTCGGACAAATCTCATGTGTGCTTTTTGCTGCTTTTCCGGCGAGTCAGTCTTGTACATTGCAGGGTAAAATGCTATGTTTGTTATAAAGTTAACAAACTTTATTGCGGCTGAAAAATCCCTATTGACAGCCGTTTGTGAAAGCAAAGGAGAGACTATTATGGCAAACAGAATTGTACTTAACACGGTATCCTACCACGGCAAAGGCGCTATTGCAGAAATCCCCGGCATTGCGGAGCGGGAAGGATTCAAAAAAGTATTTGTATGCACGGACCCGGATCTTGTAAAATTCGGCGTGGCCGGAAAAGTAACAGCCCTTTTAGATCAGGCCGGCATTGCATATTCTCTGTATTCCGATATTAAACCCAATCCTACCATTGAAAATGTACAGAATGGCGTAAAGGCCTATCAGGATGCCGGCGCTGATTCCATCATTACCATTGGCGGCGGTTCCTCCATGGACACCGCAAAGGCCATTGGCATTATCATTACCAATCCGGAATTTGCAGATGTCCGTTCTTTGGAAGGGGTTGCCCCAACCAAGAACCATGCGGTAAAGACCATTGCCGTTCCTACCACCGCAGGAACCGCCGCAGAAGTTACCATTAACTACGTTATTACCGACGTAGAAAAGATGCGGAAGTTTGTTTGTGTAGACGAACATGATATTCCGGCCTACGCCGTAGTAGATCCGGAAATGATGTTCTCTATGCCAAAGGGCCTGACGGCGGCAACCGGCATGGACGCCTTAACCCACGCCATTGAAGGATATACCACCAAGGCTGCCTGGGAACTGACAGATATGTTCCATTATGAAGCCATTAAACTGATTTCCGAAAACCTGCGTGCCGCAGTGGAAAATGATCCGGCCGGTCGGGAAGGCATGGCTCTGGCACAGTATGTTGCCGGTATGGGCTTCTCCAATGTTGGCCTTGGCATTGACCACGCTATGGCACATACGCTGTCCGCTCATTATGACACACCGCACGGTGTGGCCTGTGCCATGTTCCTGCCTATTTCTATGGAATTCAACCAGGAATATACCGGGGAACGCCTGCGTGAAGTGGCCAGAGCCATGGGCGTGAAAGGCGTAGATTCCATGACGCAGGAAGAATACCGCAAGGCCGCCATTGACGCTGTAAAACAGCTTTCCAAGGATGTTGGCATTCCGGAAACCCTGGACAAGATTACAGAAGAAGACTTGGATCAACTGGCCACAGACGCATTAAATGACGCCTGTTATCCGGGCAACCCAAGAGAAGCCACCAAGGAACAGGTAATTGAAATGTTCCGCAAACTGATGGTGAAGTAATCCATTTGGAAGAGTCTCTGAAAATAGAATACTGAAAAAAGAAGGGCAACCCGGCGGGGTTGCCCTTCTTGTATGGCTACTTTGTTTTAAGCACGTGCTTTTTAGGCATCCGCAGACTGCTGGTCAAAGGCGGTGTAGACGGCTTCGCAGCTGCGCATGGCAAGGATGGTGCGTTCAATTAGTTCGTCCAGCGTCCAGCCAAGCATTTCGGCACCACGTTCAATGACTTCCCTGGAGCAACCGGCGGCAAACTTGGCATTCTTGTATTTCTTCTTGACGGATTTTAATTCCAGGTCCGAAACGCTCTTGGAGGGACGCATTAGGGCAACGGCCCCAATCAGCCCTGACAGTTCGTCTGTGGCATATAATACCTTTTCCATTTCATGCTCAGGTTTAATGTCTACGGTCAGGGCGTAGCCGTGGCTGGCAGTTGCATGGATAATGCGCTCGTCTATGCCGCGCTCCCGCATAATTTCCTGTTCCTTAATGCAATGCTGCTCCGGATACTGTTCAAAATCCAGGTCATGCAGCATGCCGACAATGCCCCAGAAGTCCACTTCGTCGGCATAACCAAGCTCTTCGGCAAAGTAACGCATGATGCCTTCTACCGTTAATGCGTGCTTAAGATGAAAATGATCTTTGTTGTATTCGTTCAGCAGCTCCCAGGCTGCTTCTCTGGTGGGTACTTCTGCCACAGGTCAGGCCTTCTTTCTGAATTTGACATTCTGGAATTGATACCAACTATCATAGCACCGGGAAAATTTCATGCAAGGTGTTTTACAGTGGTTCAGCCAAGAAAATAAAGTGGTATTTTGGCTTCTGCTGTGGCAAGATGGTAGCAGTAAAATGCAAAGGAGACAGACAAAATGGCAAACTGGAATCCGGATCAGTATTTGAAATTTTCCGGGGAGCGGGCGCAACCGGCAGAGGATTTGCTCTGCCGCCTGGATGCGTTGCAGCCGGGCCGGGTTTTGGACCTGGGTTGCGGCCCGGGGAATAGCACTTCTGCGTTGGAAAGACACTTCCCGGGTGCAGACATTTTAGGCGTAGACGCTTCCGAAGAGATGCTGCAGAAAGCAAAAAAAGACCATCCGGAGCTCCGCTTTCAGGAATGTTTCCTGCCGCAGGGCCTGGATGACCTTTCGGGTTCTTATGATTTGATTTTTTCCAACGCCTGTATCCACTGGATTCCGGAGCAGGAAGCACTGCTGAAAGCAATCTTTGGAAAGCTTTCTATTGGTGGCACCCTGGCGGTACAGATTCCGTATATTCAGGCGGCTCCGTTTTATAAACTACTGTATGCGTTGGTGGACGAATCCTGGCCGCAGCTGCAATCCGTGCATAATTTTTACAACTTGCAGCCGGAAGACTATTATGACGTGCTTTCGTCTTTAACCAATTCCTTTGCCATTTGGCAAACCACGTATTTCCATGTGGTCTCCGCTCCGGAAGGAGTCATTGACTGGTATAAGGGAAGCGGTCTGCGGCCGTATCTGGAAAAACTGTCTGCAGAAGAACAGGAACGGTTCCTTGCCCAATTGCTTTCTGTAATCAAAGAAAATTATTCGGTGCAAAAGAACGGCACTGTAATTCTGAAGATGCCCCGTGTCTTCTTTACTGCCACAAAAGAATAAGGCGTTTTACCGTCCGCTGTGCTTCTGCCGGTATTCCCGTGGAAGCATATGATAGTATTCTTTAAACGCGGCGCCGAAGCGGCTCTGGCTGTCATACCCAACGGCCTGGGCAATTTCCGCAATGCTCATGTCCGTGTTCTGTAAGTATTCCGCAGCCTGCTCCATCCGGTGCTTCTTCATGTGTGCTGCAATGGAGGTCCCATAAACGGCTTTGAAGACAGCCTTTAATGTGGTGGGGTTCATCAAATGCTGATGGGACAGTTCTTCAATGGTAACGCGCTGATCCAGATGCTGGGTCAGCTGGTCATGGATTTTACGAACGGTTTCTTCCTGGTCTGTTAAGTGTGCGCCGTCTGTCCACAGGGCTTCTTCTGACAGGTGAGTCAGTAACTTAGCAAAGGCAGAAGGGGTAAGGAAAAGAGCAAAGCCTTCGCAATCCGTTTCGTCAGAAAGTAGTTTGCCGGGCAGACAGGCTTCCGCCGGAAGCAGAACGGAGTCTCCGGCCAATAAGCAATGCTCTGTTCCCGTTGCATCTGCCCAGGAAAGGGCGTCTTTCTGGCAGTAATACAACACAAGGCTGCCCTGCGGAAGCAGTAGCTGTCCCGGTGTGGCAGTAACGCCAAGCGCAATGGGTGCAATAGAAAGGCCTTCCATTAACGGAAGCGCTAACGGTATGGATTCTTCTTGGTTTGGCTTGCACGGGCAGTCCATTGAAATGCTCCTTTCCCTTTAGTTTGGACAGGCAATTTCCATGACC
>CAVFBE010000006.1:0-8661 GCA_963620745.1 Muribaculaceae bacterium
CGGCAGCAGCACCGGTAAGGCCCGGCAATGCAGGCTTGCCTGTTTTGGCCCGGCGGCACAGGCTTGGCAGTGCCAATCAGGTCCGTGCCAACAAAGTCCGTGCCAACAAAGAAAATTGAAAAAAGCCCCGATGAGTACAGAAGTTTCTGAACTCACCGGGGCTTTCTTGTTGCGCTTTATCAATCTTTTCTTATTTTTTCTTTCTTGCGGAAACAGGGAATTCATTCTTGGTGTAGGTTTCCCAGACGTCCATGCGGTCTTCTTCATCAATTTCACGGATGACCTTTGCCGGTACACCAGCCACAATGCTGTTCGGCGGAACATCTCTGGTTACCACGGCACCTGCGGCAACAATGCTGTTTTTGCCGATGGTTACGCCACCACAAACGGTTGCACTGGAGCAAATCCAGCAGTTTTCCTCTATGGTAATGGGAGCAGAGTATTCCAGGTCATGATGACCATCCGGATAATCGGCAGGCAGACGTTCTTCCGGCAGGAACGGGTGGTTTGGCGTTGCCAGAGTAACATTGGCACCAATCCAGACGTTGTCCTTCAGTGTGATGGGCGAAACATCCAGGAACGTGCAGTTGTAGTTTACAAAGCAGCCTTTTCCAACATGGATATTGACCCCGTATTCGCAGTAAAACGGGGCAAAGACGGCAAGGGAATTTCCTTTGGCGGATGGAATCAGGCGCATTAAAGCAAGCTGCTTTGATGCAATCCGCCAGAGGGGAATCCGGTTGAACCGGTCACATCTGGTAAGGCCTAAGGCATGTTGTTTGAACAGATCTTTGCTGGAAGAGTTATAAAGCTTTCCGGCTACCATTCTGTCCCAGTCGCTGATGTTGTTATACATAATTTTCCTCCTGTTTTATGGTTAAGAATTCATGCGGTAGTACAAGTCGAGAACGGCTTAAAGATAGGTGAAATTATAACAAGATGAAACACGGTTAGCTGAGTCATACGTATATTGAAAGGATGTGTTCCCTTCGTAGTCCTGTGATTGAACAGTTACGGAGGTTAGCTTGTCATCTTTGTATTGAAAAGAATATGTATCTGGTTTAAAAGAAGTCAAATTGCCATCGGAATCATATTCCAAAGAGTGACCGTCATATGCAATTAAGCGACCGCCTTTATCATAAGAATAGGACCATTCTTCTACATATCTGCCACTTGTCATTGTAACCTTAATTAATTGATTTTGTTGATTGGTAGTAAATGTGTACGTGCCGAATAAATCAAAATCTCCATCCAGATTTCCTTCTAATCTTTTTCTATCTTCTAACATCTTTATTTTTCCGGTCGTAATGAGAGGATTGTAGCATAATGCTAATCTTTCGGCCCAAGTGCCACTTACCGGCAACTGGAAACAGAATATTTCCGGATGCTGATTAACAATATCTGCAGTCAAAAAAAGATAAAGACAATTGTCCATATAAACGGGACCGATGTCTCCAACTCCATCAATAGCTTGATCGCTATAACTGATATTTATTTGATAAAATAGCCTCATTGATCTATTTTACCCCTGAAATTTGGAGGCGGCAAGTTGATTGACGAGGGTGGAAAAGGGGAGTAAGATAAAGCTGTTTTTGATTGTTCACCCAAGGAGGTTTTTACTATGAAAACAGATAAGAAATCCGAGCATGTGGATGTGAAGCGAATCGCCGGAAAGGTGTCCGGAGCGGTTGCCATTGCTACGGTTTCCCACGAAGATGAATCAGAGACGGATTGGGGCAAATTTGATGAGTTCCACGCCTTTTTAAAGGAAAACTTCCCGTTGGTTCATGAAACTATGACATTGGAACAGGTCGGCAAAGCCAGCCTGATGTTTTACTGGAAAGGGACGGATGAGTCCCTGGATCCGATTGCGTTCCTGGGTCACCAGGATGTGGTTCCTATTGCAGAAGGCACGGAAGGGGACTGGGAGCACCCGCCGTTCTCCGGATATAATGACGGAACGTATATCTGGGGCCGCGGTTCTCTTGACATGAAGAACCATTTAATTTGTATGATGGAAGCAATGGAATTGCTTTTGGAAGAAGGATATACTCCGAAACGCGGCATATATCTGTTGCTGGGCCACAATGAAGAAATTGTGGCCGGCAGCACGAACGGCGCGCGGGACATGGCCGCGTTGCTGAAAGAGCGTGGAGTTCACCTGGATTCCTTGATTGACGAGGGCGGCGCCATGATGGCAGTCAAAGGCCCAATGGGCCTTGGCTTCTCCTTTGGCGGCGTCGGCGTATCCGAAAAAGGATATGCCGATGTCAAGGTAACCGTAGACGGAACCGGCGGCCATTCGTCCCGCCCGCCGAAGCACACGGCGGTTGGCTTGTTGGCGGACAAGGTGCACAACCTGGAAGCCAACCCAATGGAGCCGCATATGACGGAAACGCTGCGCGGTCTGATGCTGGCATTGTCAGATGCTTTGCCGCTGGGCCTTGGCGTATTCCCGAAACTGATTTTGAAAGCGCCAAAGCTCCTGACCACCGTTATGGCAGCAGACGTTACCGGCGCAGCGTTTGTACGCACTACGCATGCAGTTACTATGTGCGAAGGCTCGCCGGCAGCCAACGTATTGCCGACTTCCGCCAACTGCACCATTAACTTCCGCATTATTCAAGGTGATACCGTAGATGACGTCCTGAAGCACGTAGAAAAGTGCATGGGCGGAAAAGGCACAAAGATTGAACTGGTAAAGGGAAAGGAAGCTTCCATTACTTCTCCGTCTGACTCCCGTGCCTACCAGACCCTGAAGAAAACAGCACAGCTGTATGATAAGAAAAACCTGATTGCACCATACCTGTTGGTTGCCGGCACGGATGCGGAGCACTATGAAGTGGTATGTGAAAACATTTATCGCTTCTCTCCGTTTAGCGTGCCAATCAACCTGATGCTGACCACCCACAGTACCAACGAACACTGTCCGGTAGACCAGCTGGAACAGGCGGTTACCTTCTTTAAACGTTATACCAGAGCCATGACCGCAGAATAAGGACCCTCGGAATAAGGAAAGGACTGTTATGAAGAAAACTTACGTAGTAAAAGAAGAAAGCTTTCTGAGCAAACAGTGGAAGAAGCAACAGGAAAAGAAGAAAGAGCAGAAGGCGGCAGAAGCAGCAGAGCGCCGGCCGGCGTATTTGCGCAAGGAAACTGCCGGATATCTGTTATTGGCATTGTTGTTGTTTGCCATTGTTGCTTCCGTTAACACCCTGACAAACGGTTGTATTGTGGGCGCTCTACTCCTGATGCCCGCCGTAGTAGCGCAGGTTGCCGAACGCCACAAATGGGCCTACAGCTTATATACGTTAGTCCTTGCCGGATTCCTAATCGGACTTCTGGTAGGCGGCCAAACCGTTTGGCTGGTATTAAGCATTATTTGCGCCGCCCTTGGCGCAATCACCTTGCTTGCCATCCACTTCATGGGACTTGACGAAGACTGATGAACCCATTAATGAAGTGCACCTTCCCTAATGAAACTATTTTACTAAAAACGAACCTTTCATAAACAGCGGACCGCCAACTGGTTTTTCCAGCCTGCGGTCCGCTTCTTTATTTGGCTGGCAACTCCAGTAGTCCAACCCTAGTTGCTGTGACTACGTGTGATTTTAGCTTTTTTTGAAAACCACACGTAATTTTAACTTTGGATTACGTGTGAATTCTGTATTCCTTTAAAATTACACGTAGTTAGACACTGACAACTTCGGCCTGGCAGGCTTATGGGAAGCTGAGACTACGTGTGGTTTTAGCTTTTTTTGAAAATTACACGTAGTTTTGGCTTTGGATTACGTGTAATTCTTGCGTTTCTTTAAAATCACACGTAGTCAGGAACAAGAGTGGCCCTGGAAGAAAATAGGCTATGGTGAAACGCGGCCCCTCCGGAAGAAAGTAAGCTGAATCGCCAGGAAGAGAAGGTGAATTGGGGATGCGGACCGTACTTGCAGACGGCTACGGAGTTCGGATGGATCCCGCAGCAAAATTGGGGATAACGGAATCTGCTGTAAAATTTACAGGGCGCGGTCAGGTGTGAGGAACGATATGCGGGCAAGTGTACAGGTAGTACCGGAAGGTCGTGTTTACTGGCAGAATCGGCTTGTTTGCACGGTGGGCTTGTGTTAAACTGTTTAGGATATTGAAGAAAGGAAGGATCTTTGTGGACAAAGGAAAATTCTACATTACCACTGCCATTGCTTACACATCTCGTAAGCCACATATCGGCAATTCTTATGAAATTGTCTTGACCGACGCAATTGCGAGGTACAAGCGAATGCAGGGGTACGACGTATTCTTCCTGACCGGAACCGATGAACACGGCCAAAAAATTGAAGGTTATGCCAAAAATGCGGGAGTAACCTGCAAGGAGTATGTAGACAAGGTTGCCGGGGAAATCCGTGGCATCTGCGATTTACTCAATTGCTCTTATGACAAGTTTATCCGCACTACCGATGACTATCATGAAAAAGCCGTACAGCATATTTTCAAGAAATTATACGATCAGGGAGATATCTACAAAGGACATTATGAAGGCCTGTATTGCACGCCTTGCGAATCATTCTGGACGGAATCCCAGCTGGTAGACGGAAAGTGCCCGGACTGCGGCAGGGAAGTTCACCCTGCCAAGGAAGAGGCGTATTTCCTGAAGCTGTCCAAGTATCAGAAACAGCTGGAAGAATACATTGAATCCAATGAAAACTTCATTTATCCGGAAGCCCGGAAGAAGGAAATGCTGAATAACTTCATTAAACCGGGTCTGCAGGACCTGTGCGTTTCCAGAACCTCATTTAAATGGGGCATTCCGGTTCCGTTTGATGACAATCATGTTATTTATGTTTGGATTGACGCATTAAGCAACTATATTACAGCTTTGGGCTATGATCCGGAAGGCTCCGGGGAACTGTATAGCAAATACTGGCCGGCAGATGTGCATATTATTGGTAAGGACATTGTTCGCTTCCATACCATTTACTGGCCTATCATGCTGATGGCACTGGGTCAGCCACTGCCGAAGCAGGTCTTTGGTCATCCGTGGCTTCTGTTTGGGGAAGACAAGATGTCCAAGTCCAAAGGTAACGTGATTTATGCGGATGACCTGACCACCCTCTTCGGCGTGGATGCCACCCGTTATTATCTGCTTTCCGAAATGCCGCATGCATCGGATGGTTCCATTACCTATGAAACCATGATTGAACGCTACAATTCGGATCTGGCAAATACCATTGGCAACCTGGTCAACAGAACCATTGCCATGACCAACAAGTACTTTGACGGTGTTATTCAGGCACCAACGGCAAAAGCGCCGGTGGACGAAGACCTGGCCAGCGCATGCCTGGCTGCCGTTTCCAAAGTGGAAGAGTGCTTTGCCGGTTATAAAATTGCAGATGCTGTAGAAGCTGTTGTTGGCATTGCAAAGCGTGCCAACAAATATATAGACGAAACGGAGCCCTGGGCGCTGGCCAAAGACCCGGCGCAAAAGGAGCGGCTTGGCACGGTACTTTACAACCTGCTGGAAGCCATCCGTTATTTGGCCATCATGCTGAAGCCATTCTGCCCTGATACGTCTGCCGCCATCTTTGCACAGGCTAACCTGGGCAAAGACGGCTATGACACGCTTGCTCACTTCGGTGGTCTGGAATCCGGCCGTAAAGTCGGCCAGGCCAAGCCGCTCTTTGCGCGGATTGACAAAGAGGAAATGTTTGAAAAGATTTCCGCCCGTCAGCAGGAAGTGCAGGCTGCAGAGGAAGCCAACAATGCCAAGGTTAAGGCGGAGCTGGAAGGCGTAGCCCAGATTGGCATTGACGATTTCTCCAAGGTAGAGCTGCGCGTTGCCGAAATTAAAGCCTGTGAACCCATTAAGCGTGCCAAGAAGCTGTTAAAGCTGACGCTGGACGACGGCGAAGGCGGACGCGTGGTAGCTTCCGGTATTGCACCATGGTATAAACCGGAAGACCTGGTTGGACACAAGGTTGTTATTGTTGCCAACCTGAAACCGGCCACGCTTTGCGGCGTAGAATCGCAAGGCATGATTATTGCCGCCGACGTCGGCGAAAAGGATGTTAAGGTTCTCTTTGCAGACGATTTCCCCACCGGCGCAACCTTCCGCTAAATACAGATCAGGGGCGCATCTTAAGATGCGCCCCTTACTTTTACACAGGAGTTCTTATGTTAACCAACATTTTTGATACCCATGCACATTATGATGATGAAGCCTTTCATGCTGACAGGGATGAACTGCTTGGTTCCGTTCTTCCCGAAAACGGCGTGTCCCTGGTGTTAACCCAGGGCACAGACCTGGTCAGCTCCGTGCACTCCCTGGAACTGGCCAAAAAGTATGATTATATTTACGCGGCCATGGGTTACCATCCGGAACAGGCCGGGGACGAACGGAAAGGTGACTTAGACTTAATTGCTGAGTTCCTGGAAAAGGAGCCGAAGGCGGTTGCGGTCGGGGAAATCGGCCTAGACTATCACTGGGATGAAAACCCTCCTAAAGAAACGCAACTGGATTTACTGGGCCGCCAGCTGGCGCTGGCCAAAGACCTGGACATGCCCATTGTCATTCATGACCGGGATGCCCACCAGGACTGCCTGACGCTGCTGCAAAAATACCGCCCGAAGGGCGTTATGCATTGCTTCAGCGGATCCGTGGAATTCCTGCAGGAAATTCTGAAACTGGGCATGTACATTGGCCTTGGCGGCGCCGTTACGTTTAAAGGTGCCAAAAAACCGCTGGCTGTTGCCAAAGAAGTACCGCTGGATCGCCTGGTATTAGAAACGGATTGCCCATACATGGCCCCGGTTCCCTTTCGCGGCAAACGCAACCAATCCAACTACATTGCCGAAGTTGCCAAAGTCATTGCCGAACAAAAGGGCATGGACGCACAGGATCTGATTGACCGTTGCAACGAAAACGGCCGGTGCCTGTTTAACATTCCTGGATAAAAGAAGGGACCCTCTATGACAGACTTGCAAAAAGAACTGTTTCAACTGCAGGACGTTGCATATAAAGAATTCCACAGGAATCTGATTCCAAATGTAGAGCAGGAAAGAGTCATTGGCGTCCGGGTGCCGGTGCTGCGGAAATTTGCAAAGCAATTTTCCAAAAGCAAAGCGGCGGCAACGTTTTTGGAGGACCTGCCGCATTTCTACTATGAGGAAAATAATCTGCACATGATGCTGCTGATAGAAATGCGGGACTTCTCCACCTGCCTGGAAAAGATGGACGCTTTTCTGCCTTATGTGGACAACTGGGCCACGTGCGATTTACCATTGCCACAGTGCTTTAAAACACACAAACAGGAGTTGTTACCGCACATTTACAGGTGGCTGGACAGCCCGCACACTTACACGGTGCGTTATGCCATTGGCGCGCTAATGCGTCTGTTTCTGGATGAAGATTTTGCGCCGGAGTACCTGACGCTGGTGGCTAAAATCCGGTCGGAAGAATACTACGTGAACATGATGATTGCCTGGTATTTTGCCACCGCGCTGGCCAAGCAATGGGACGCCACCATTCCTTATCTGGAGCAGCGCAGACTTGCTCCGTGGGTTCACCGAAAAACCATTCAGAAGGCAATAGAAAGTTACCGCATTACTCCGGAACAGAAAGACTACCTGCGGACGCTTCGAACCGCCGGCACAACTTCATCCGCACCAGGTTGCCATTGAATGGCACCTGCGCTGATTCAAAAGAAAACAGAAATTGCTTGCCGGGTGTTAACCCGGCTTTTTCATATTTTTCTATTTTTTGCAGGGCGGCTGTTCGATATTCCTCCTGATCCATCATCCCAAAATGTTCGTAATAAACCTCTGTCTGTGTGGTCACATCCAAAATAGTGAAATCCGGGTATGTCAGATTGCCGTTAAGAACAAGGGGCTTTTCATATTGGTAGGGAAGCTGCATCGCCCGAAGCAGGTTGGCAATTGTCATTTCTGATTTTGACCGGACCTTTTCTCCGTTTTCCGTCAAATAAATGCAGTTTTCCGGGTGAAAATCAGCGTTGGATGGCAGGTCGGTTTTGTCTTCAAACCAGTGCTGGATGTAGTCTTCCTGCGTGGGATGGATGGGCGTGATATAGGGTTGTATGGCCGCCGGCATTTTAGAAAAAACTTCATGCGGATCCTCCCATTCCTGCAACAGAAGAAGGACCTGACTTAGAATTTGAAAATTCTCTTTCTGCCTGGCGAGTAAGTCTTCCTCATATCTTTTTTGCGCCAACCGGCGTATGGTTACCTCATCTTTCCTGGAAAGATAGAGGCGGCCGTTTTTTCCTTCTCCAATCCGTTGATAAAATTGAAAGGACTTTTTGTTTTTGGATACCAACAATTTGCCGGTTGGCGCTGCCTGTATTTTCTTTGTAAGCTGCTTTATTTCCTGCTGTACTGCTTCCAGCTCTTTTTGGATGATTAATATGATTTGATTTAAGTCAGACTGGGTCATGGATAGTCTCCTTTCCTTTTCTTTTACCATATCATTTTGCCGGGGAGGAAACTATAGAATGATATGTTCGTAAGGGCGAAGGATAGGTGCTTTAAGGTTGAAAATATGGCGTAAACAAGCCATTCCTTTGGTGCACTTGGATGGCTGATTCCTGTGGCGTGATAAAAAAATAAAATTACCGCAGATGGCTGTGGAGGTGCAATCTGCGGTAATTAGTAGAG
>CAVFBE010000007.1:0-19571 GCA_963620745.1 Muribaculaceae bacterium
TCCCAGATTTACCTCAGATATGGTCTGAACCCGCTAGTATGAGGTAAATTGGCACTCCAATTACCTCATATCAGCCCCGTCTTCGGAATATGAGGTAATTTACGAAAATGTCTTTCATACAGGTGAAGAGCCATTTCCCAGATTTACCTCAGATATGGTCTGAACCCGCTAGTATGAGGTAAATTGGCACCTCAATTACCTCACATCAGCCCCGTCTTCGGAATATGAGGTAAATTGCGAAAGTATCTTTCATATAGGGGCAGAACTGTTTTTCGGAATTACCTCAAATATGACCTGAACCTGATAAGCTGCGGTAAAATGGCTTATGATTAAAATTTATGTTAACGTCTGGCTCAAGTTAAAACGAATAGACCCGTTTCTTTACTTTTAAGAAAGGGTATTTTACAATAGGGTCGCTTAGAAAGGGTACAGAATAAAGGCTCTATTAAGATATAGACATCAACAGAAAAGTTGTTTGTAAGGAGGTGGACAGATGCACCTGGAAACAGATGGCTTGGTGGTCCGGGAACAGCAGGTGGGGGAAGCCGATCGGCTGATTACCATCTTGACTGGACGATATGGACTGCAACGGGCGTTTGTCCGCCGAGCCAAAAATTTGAAAAGCAATTTGCTGGCTGGTACACAGCTGCTTTGTTATTCCGACTTCGTGCTGTATCAGGGAAAATCCGCCAACTCGGTGGATTCGGCACAGCCGAAGAACGTGTTCTTCGGGCTGCGGGAAGATATTGATGCTTTAAGCACGGCTTTTTATTTGTCAGATTTGTTTTCGGAATTGGCGCCGGAAAACGCCCCTGCAGCAGATCTGCTTTCTTTACTGCTGAATAGCTTATATTTATTAAGTAATAAAAAACGGGATCCACAATTAGTGAAATCAGTTGCGGAGCTCCGCGGACTGTCTGACGCAGGATATATGCCGGACTTAGTGGCGTGTCGGGAGTGCGGGCAGTATGAAACGCCGGTTATGTACTTTAATCCGGCAGACGCGGCGCTGTACTGTGCGGAGCACGGGCAGGGCAAAGGCCTGGCGCTGTCATTAAGTGCCGTAACGGCTATGCGGTATATTATTTATTCCGAACCCAAAAAAGTATTTGATTTTCAACTGTCGCCGCCGGCTCTGGCGGAACTTAATATGGCTACAGAACGCTTTGCGTTGGAGCAGACCGGGCGGCATTTTAAAACCCTTGATTTCCTGAAATCCCTGAAGGAGCTTACACCGAATGAACAAGAAACAAACCAAAGCACTGGAATTTGATAAAATCCTGGAGCGCCTGGCCTCTTTTGTGGCCTGCCCGGACGCCAAGGAAATGGCGTTGCAACTGGAACCGGCTGACAATTTGCAGGATGCGCAGCGTCTGCTGCAGGAAACCCTGGACGCGCATATGCTGCTGGCCAAGTTCGGCGGCCCGTCCTTTGGTGGCCTGGAGAACGTAAACAATCTGCTGTATATAGCCTCCACCGGTGGGGTACTTGGCATGGCGGATTTGCTGGCCGTCGGCGGAACGCTGCGCGCCATCCGGAGCCTGGATGACTGGTACGCTTCCTGTGAAGGCATAGACACCAGTCTGACCAATCATTTCCAGGTGCTGTACCCGAATCGCTATTTGGAAGACAGAATCTTTACGTGCATTTTATCGGCGGACCGGATGGCGGATGATGCGTCTGCAGAGCTAAAGGACATTCGAAGACAACTGCATCGCCAGGAAGAAAAAATACGGCAGCAACTGGACCGCATTATTCATTCCGGACACTACGCCGTGGCGTTGCAGGACTCCATTGTAACCATCCGCAACGGGCGGTACGTTGTCCCGGTCAAGAAAGAGCACAAGAGCGAGGTGGCCGGCTTGGTTCAGGACACCTCCGACTCCGGCGCAACCGTGTTCATTGAGCCGATGAGCGTAGTGGAAGCCAACAACGAAATTAAAGTGCTTCTGGGAAAAGAACAGGAAGAAATTGAAAAGATTCTGGCAGATTTGTCGGAGCAGGCAGGTGCCATTTATCAGGAAACGAAGGTCAGCTATGAATCTGCGTTATATTTGAACCTGGTTTTCTCCAAGGCGCAGTTGGCGTATGCCATGAAGGCATCGGCGCCGGAGCTGAATGACCGGGGAATTATTGACCTGAAGGGTGCACGGCATCCGCTGATTGACCCGGCTAAGGTAGTTAAAACCAATATCCGCTTAGGGGAAGAGTTTGACTCCTTGATTATTACCGGCCCTAATACCGGCGGTAAAACTGTGTCCATTAAGACGCTGGGATTGCTGTCTTTGATGGCTGCCTCCGGCATGATGCTGCCAACGGGTGACCACAGCAAAATGGCCATTTTCCGCAGTGTCTTTGCTGACATAGGGGATGAGCAGTCTATTGAGCAGTCCCTGTCCACCTTTTCTTCCCATATGGGCAACATTGTTACCGTTCTGAAGGAAGCGGACGAAAAGTCTCTGGTTCTGATTGACGAACTGGGTGCCGGAACGGACCCAATTGAAGGTGCTGCACTGGCCAAAGCCATTCTGGAACAGCTGCATATGCAGGGGGCCAAGATTGCGGCAACTACGCATTATGCGGAGCTGAAGGAGTATGCCTTAAGCACGCCGGGCGTGGAAAATGCGTCGTGTGAATTTGACCTGGCTACGTTAAGCCCGACCTACCGTCTGATTATTGGCACTCCCGGGCGATCCAATGCCTTTGCCATCTCGGAGCACTTAGGAATTCCGCAGGAAGTGGTAGACAGGGCGCGGGAGTTTGTATCGGATAACAGCAGTCGCTTTGAAGATATTGTGCAAAAGCTGGAAGAAAGCCGCAGTGCCCTGGAAAAGGAGCGGGAAGAAGTACAGCAGCTGCAATATGCTGCCAGAGCGGCAGAAGAAAAAGCGGTTGCCACGAAAAACAGCATTGAAGAATTGAAGGATCAGGAAGTTGCCAAAGCCCGTGCGGACGCAGAGCGCATTGTGGAGCGGGCTCAGCGGGAAGCGGCTTTCTTCCTGAATGATCTGGATAAATTAAAGAAGCAACAGGCAGCGGCCGCCGACCTCGGCAAGCTGAAGTCGGAAGCCAAACGTACTATCCGGAAGCATGAGGCCAACCTGGATGACATTACCAATCCTATTGTGGCGCTTGCCGAAGAGGAGGACTATGTCCTGCCGCGGCCGCTGCAACTGGGAGATCGGGTGGTTGTGGCCGATCTGGCGGAGCCGGCAGAAGTTACCGCATTGCCTGATAAAAAAGGAATGGTGGAAGTCACCGCCGGCTTAATCCGGACCCGCGTGCCGTTGGAACGCCTCCGCTTGGACGAAAGCGGAGCGGCCCGCAAGGCACGGGAAAAAAGCCGGCCCAAGACCCGTACACAGCGGAACAACAAGTTTGAAAACCGCGCCACCGCCACGGCCACAACCACGTGTGATCTCCGCGGCATGACGCAGGACGAAGCGCTCCTTACCCTGGACCGTTTCATTGATTTGCAGGTGCGTTGCGGAATTGAACAGTTCACCATTATTCACGGGAAAGGAACCGGCGTCCTGCGCAAGGCCGTCGGCAAATACTTAGACTCCCATCCGCAAATCAAGTCCCATCGGTTAGGTTCTTACGGAGAAGGACAGGACGGCGTTACCATTGCCACTTTAAAATAAGAATGTGCGGTTTAGCGGCTGGCGTTACGGGTGCTGCTGTAAAGCGTCTCGTTTATCCATATTTTGTGTAAAGCAAAAGACTTTACACCATTTGTGGAAGCCTGCCAAAAAAGCATTAGAAAAACCGTCAAAAACTTGGTACGGAAAAACGGAAAACGCCCTTGACGCAGTAGGGGTAGGAAAAGTATAATATGTGCCTGTAAAGATATGCCCTTTACAGGCACGTTTTTACGCTTCGTTTTGAAAACAGCGGAAAAGGGGGAAGTGTTTTGGCAAAGGATTTTGAACGCATTAACAGTTTGCTGGACTTTTATGGCGACATGCTGACAGACCGCCAAAAAGACTTCCTGGAATACTATTACATAGACGACCTTTCCCTTGCAGAAATTGCAGAAAACGAAGGCATTACCCGGCAGGGCGTCCGGGACGCCATTAAGCGCGCTGAAGCACAGCTGTTTGAAATGGAACAACGGCTGGGCCTGGCAAAGCGCTTTACCGAAGTAAAAAAGGGCCTGGATGAAATCCTGGAAGCGGCCGAAGTTATTAACACCTATAACATGCGGACCGGCCTGAGCAGGGACATCAATGATGCTGTCGTCAAGATTAAGTTCATTGCAGAAACCCTGAATGAAGAATAAGGAGCAAAGCCATGGCATTTGAAGGTTTGTCCGACAGACTGGAATCCGCATTTTCCCGTCTGAAAAGTAAAGGCTCCCTGACCGAATCCGACGTAAAGGAGGCCATGCGGGAAGTCCGGCTGGCACTGTTGGAAGCGGACGTCAACTACAAGGTGGCCAAGGACTTCACCGCCAAAGTAACCGAACGGGCCATCGGTGCGCAGGTCATGCAAAGCCTGACCCCCGCCCAGATGGTTATTAAAATTGTAAATGAAGAACTGGTAGAACTGATGGGTGGCACCCGGACCAAACTGACCGTGGCGCCGCATCCGCCCACCATTATCATGATGGTTGGCTTACAGGGCTCCGGTAAAACTACCCATTGCGCCAAGATTACCAAGAAGCTGAAAGGCGAAGGGCATCGCCCACTGCTGGTTGCCTGTGACGTTTACCGTCCGGCCGCCATTAAGCAGTTACAGGTAGTCGGGGAAAAGGCCGGGGTTCCCGTCTTTGAAAAGGGCCAGGGAAATCCGGTAGAAATTGCCAAGGAAGCCATAGCTTATGCCAAAGACCAGGGCTATGACTATGTCTTTATAGATACAGCCGGCCGTCTGCATATAGACGAAACGCTTATGCAGGAGCTGAAAGACATTAAGGCCGCTGTCCATCCGCATGAAATCCTGTTGGTAGTAGACGCCATGACCGGTCAGGACGCCGTCAACGTGGCCTCTACCTTCAACGAAGAAGTCGGCATTGACGGCCTGGTACTGACCAAGCTGGACGGTGACACCCGTGGTGGTGCCGCGCTGTCCGCAAAGGCCGTTACCGGCAAACCAATTAAATTCTCCGGCACCGGTGAAAAGCTGGATGACCTGGAGTACTTCCATCCGGACCGGATGGCTTCCCGTATCCTTGGAATGGGAGACGTTCTTTCCTTCATTGAACGGGCGGAGCAGTCTTTTTCCGATGAAGAAGCAGCTCGCCTGGAAAAGAAGTTAAAGAAAAACAAATTTGACCTCAATGATCTGCTGGACAACCTGGTCAGAATCCGCAAAATGGGCTCCGTAAAGGACCTGCTTGGGATGATGCCCGGTGTTGGCAAGCAGCTCAAAGATATAGAGGTAGATGAGAAAGACTTTGATCACATTCAAGCCTTAATCTTATCTATGACCCCGGAAGAGCGCGCAAAACCGGAACTGATTAACGGTTCCCGGAAACGCCGAATTGCCGCAGGCTCTGGCCAGAAGGTAGAAGACGTTAACAAGTTGCTCAACCAGTACAAGCAGATGCAAAAAATGTTCAAACAGATGAATAACAAGCAGTCGCGCCGTGCGTTGAAGCGGATGGCCGGCAGCGGAAATCTGAATGGCATGGATTTGAGCAAGCTGGGCCTGTAAGGGGTACAAAAATTTTACAAGACCATTGACTGAATTTTGGAGGGACTTATCATGGCAGTAAAAATCAGACTGAGAAGAATGGGCGCTAAGAAAGCACCGCAGTATCGTATGGTAGTAGCAGATTCCCGTTATCCGCGGGACGGCCGCTTCATTGAAGAAATCGGCTTCTATGATCCGACCAAGGAACCACCGGTAATCAAGGTTGATGCGGACAAGGCTAAGCAGTGGATTGCCAACGGTGCACAGCCGACCGAAACCGTACGCGCACTTCTGAAAAAGGCAGGCGCCATCAACTGATAGCGGGAGGACACCATGCAAGATTTATTAATCTTCATTGCGCAGGGTCTGGTAGATGACCCGTCCGCTGTCTCCGTAGAAGTTGACGAACCGAATGAAAACGGCGTTACCGTTTATCATTTGCACGTTGCCCCGGATGACATGGGCAGAGTTATCGGCAAGCAAGGCCGAATCGCAAAAGCAATCCGTACCGTTATGAAGGCTTCGGCCAATCATCACGAAGAACGCATTGCAGTCGAAATTGACTAAACAGACAGGGCGGACCAGTCGGTTCGCCCCGTTTTTCTATCGGAGGAATTTCCATGCGTCTTTCTTATTTGGAGTTAGGCAAAATTGTCAGCACGCACGGCGTGAAAGGGGAGCTGAAGGTAGACCCCTGGTGTGACGATCCATCTTTTTTCAAACACTTCAAAACGGTATATCTTGGCAAAGCAGGCCAGAATCCGCATCAGGTAGTCAATGTGCGTACCCACGGGAAAATGGTTCTCCTGACGCTGGAAGGCGTTACGGATATGGATCAGGCCAACCTGCTGCGCAACAAAGTGCTGTATGTGGACCGGGATGCCGCTCCGCTGGAAAAAGACCGCTACTTTGTGGCTGAACTCCTGGGCTGCACCGTTTCGGATGTGGATACTGGGGAGGTTTACGGAACCGTTGCGGATGTAACCAATACCGGCTCTACGGATATCTGGCAGATTCGCGGAAAAAACGGACAGACGTTTTATATGCCGCTGATTCCGGGTATTTTGCAGGAGGCTAACGTGGCGGAAGACCGTATTACGGTGCGCCCCATTCCGGGTATTTTCACCGCGGCGGAAGAAGTGCAGAAGTAAGGCGGAAGTAGGAGACTGTTATGAGAATAGACATTTTAACCTTGTTCCCTGAACTCTGCGAGTCAGTTCTTTCCGCAAGCATCATTGGGCGGGCGCGTGCAGCCGGATATGTCACCATAGCGTGCCACAATATCCGGGACTACACATTGGACAAGCACTGCCGTGTGGATGACGCTCCTTACGGCGGCGGCATGGGCATGGTCATGCAGGCCCAGCCAATTTATGACTGCTTTGCGGCTGTGCCGCGGGTGCAGGAGGACAAGAAGCCACACCTGATTTATCTTTCTCCGCAGGGTCAGACCCTAACGCAGGAGAAGGTCAAAGAGCTGGCTTCCTATGACCAGTTGGTTCTGCTTTGCGGCCACTACGAAGGCGTAGACGAACGGGTTTTAGAAGAACTGGTAGACGAAGAAATTTCTGTTGGGGATTACGTTCTGACCGGCGGAGAATTGCCGGCCTGCACCCTGACCGATGCCGTCTGCCGTATGCTGCCGGGCGTTCTTCCCAATGAAGACGCCTATGAAATTGAAAGCCACTATGGGCATTTGCTGGAATATCCGCAGTACACGCGCCCCGCGGTCTGGAACGGCCGCGCCGTTCCGGACATTCTGCTGTCTGGTGACCATGCCAAAGTAGCACGGTATCAACTGAAGGAGGCCCTTCGCAGGACCCTGCAAAGACGCCCGGATTTGTTGGCTTCTGCAGACCTTTCCGAAACGGAAAAAGAACTACTGGCCGAACTGCAGGAAGAAGCGCAATAAATAGCGTAATTACTGGGTGAGTAAATGTTCATAAGTACAAGATATTGGGCTTTTGTAAAGTAGAAAAAACTGTTTATTTCTAACAAACATAAGAGTGAAAAAAACACCAAAGTTGACTACTCGGACGAAAGTTAGGAATTTCGTTGACCTTCAAAATCTTTGTGACTATAATAAACACGAAATTTTGGATTTGCCCTACGGGGCAGTAAATCGAAGGCTCCCATCAGCCGGATGATTACATATTTGAAATGATCATATTTGTGAGGTTATTACTATGTATGTTAAAAGCGTAAAGGTTCAGAATCAGGTTGGACTCCATGCCCGTCCGGCAACTTTCTTCATCCAGAAGGCAAACGAATTCAAGTCTTCCATCTGGGTTGAAAAGGATGAACGCCGGGTTAATGCAAAATCCCTTCTTGGTGTCCTTTCTCTGGGTATCATGGGCGGCACTGAAATCCGCATCATGGCCGGTGGCTCTGATGAAGAAGAAGCAGTAGAAGCTCTGGTTGCTCTGGTTGAATCCGGTTTCGCTGAATAAACATTTTGCAAAAGTTAGGGCGCGTTGGAAAACGCGCCCTTTTGTTTTAACCAGACTATTCCTCGGTGTGTGCTGTTCTCCTTGTCCCTGTTTGCAGTGGAAGCATTTGCCCCAAAGGAGTACCACTATTTGAAGTGAAGAACTTCGTGGCACTAACGTGGTGATTGACAAGGAGAATAGGACATGCCGGTTAGAACGAAATGCACTAATAATTTGCACTTGTGTTGCAGTTTGCTAATTTATAAATATCTCGGTGTGTGCTGTTCTCCTTGTCCCTGTTTGCAGTGGAACCATTTGCCCCAAAGGAGTACCACTATTTGAAGTGAAGAACTTCGTGGCACTAACGTGGTGATTGACAAGGAGAATAGAACACACCGGTATAAGAAAGTAGGTGAGGATATGGCAAATGAACGGATGGGCTACTTGCGGGAAAAGGCAATGGGTCTGCCTATGGCTCCCGGCGTTTACATTATGAAGGACCGGAAGGGCAAGATTATTTATATTGGCAAAGCCAAGGTGCTGAAAAACCGTGTCAGCCAGTATTTCGGTTCCCAGAATACGCATACCAACAAGGTGCGCAGCATGGTGGAGCACGTTCATGACTTTGACTATATTCTTACCAGTAGTGAATTTGAAGCGCTTATCCTGGAATGCTCTTTAATTAAGCAGCACCAGCCGCATTACAATATTTTGCTGAAGGACTCCAAGGGTTACAGCTACATTAAAATTACCAACGAACCGTGGCGCCGTCTCCAGTTTACTTACCATAAGGTAGAGGACGGCTCCACTTACATAGGTCCGTATATCAGCTCTTTCGTGGTGTCCCAGTCACTGGACGCGGCACTTAAAATCTTTAAGCTGCCACAGTGTAATTTGCACTTTCCGTGCAGCACGGTCGGACGCCGCCCGTGCCTGCATTACCACATGAACCAGTGCAATGCACCCTGCTGTGGCAAAATTAAAAAAGCAGATTATGATGCTTCTGTAGATGAAGCCATTACCTTTTTAAAAGGCGGCAGTAAGGAGTACGTGGCCGCACTGGAACAGCGCATGGAACGGTATTCGGAGCAACTGGAATTTGAGAAGGCGGCAGAGGTCCGGGATACCATCCGGGCCATCCGCCGCCTGAACGAACGGCAAAAAGTCATCTTCTCCGGAACGGATACGGAAGACGTTTTTGCCCTTGCCCGCGAAGAAGAAAAAATCTGCTTCCATGTGCTGCGGTTCCAGTCCGGCACCCTGACGGACAGCGAACACTTCTTTGTAGAACTGGACAACAGCCTGGAAGAAACGCGCAGTGCCATGCTGCAGCAATACTACCTTTTACGGGAAGATGTCCCGGAAAAGGTTATCCTGGACGGCAGCTGTGCAGATGAAGAACTACTGACCCAGTGGCTTACGGAAAAAGCCGGTCGCAAAGTCAGTATCCTGGTTCCGCAAAGGGGAAAGCAGTTTGAGGTGGTACAGCTTTGCAAAAGCAACGCCTACGAAAAGCTGGCACAAACCCACCACCAGACCAAACGGGACACCGCCGTAATTGAGCTGGGGGAAATGCTGGGCTTGTCCCATCCACCGGAATACATTGAAAGTTATGATATCTCGCATACGGCGGGGTCCGACCCGGTCGGTGGCATGGTTGTGTTCCGCAACGGCGTCCCTTTGAAAAGCCATTACCGCAAGTTCCTGATTAAAGAGGCGCAGGGCGGTGATGACTATGGTGCCATGCGGGAAGTCCTGACCCGGCGCTTCCGCCGTTATCTGGAAGCAGAAGAGCAGCCGGACCAGGCTTTTGGTCAACTGCCGGATCTGATTCTGATGGACGGCGGCCTGGGCCAGGTGCATATTGCCCAGCAGGTGCTGGAGGAACTGCACCTGTCCGTGCCGGTCTTCGGCATGGTCAAGGACAGTAAGCACCGCACCCGCGCCATTGCTTCTGACGGTGGGGAAATAACTATCTCGCAGACAAGAAAGGTGTTTACCCTGGTTACTGCCATTCAGGACGAAGTGCACCGCTTTGCCATTTCCTACCACAAAGAAAAGCACAGCCAGAATGCCCGTCACAGTGAATTGACAGATATCCCGGGCATCGGGCCAAAAAAGGCCGCCACGCTGATGCGCGAGTTAAAAACCATAGATGCCATAAAACGCTCTGATTTGGATACACTTGCAAAATTACCCGGAATTTCCGGAAAAGATGCGGCGGCAGTAAAATCCTATTTCGATTTTAAGGGCCGATAAGCCCATTTTTCCGCGCAACATGGCTGTTGTTTTATTGACAGACCAGGTAGAATAAGGGATAATGAAGTGATTTAAACGGGAGGATGTATATGCGCGTAATATCGGGAATTGCCCGGGGTCGTAAGCTGGTTGCTCCGGAAGGGTTGGACGTGCGTCCCACCACGGATAAGGTTAAGGAATCCATCTTTAACATTTTACAGTTTGAACTGCCGGACAGCCGGGTACTGGATCTGTTTGCCGGTTCCGGACAGCTTGGCCTGGAAGCATTAAGCCGTGGGGCTGCTTCCTGTACCTTTGTAGACAACAGCGCGCGTTCCCTGCAGTTTGTCAAAGAAAACCTGGCACACACCGGGCTGGACCGCTTGCCTGTTACCCTTCGGCAGGAGGAAGCAGCCGCCTTTTTACAACGGACCCAGGACACCTTTGACATTGCCCTTTTAGATCCTCCTTACCACAAGCAAATCCTTGACCGGATTTTGCCGCTGCTGGCACCGCATATGTCGGAATACGGCCTGATCCTCTGCGAAACCGCACGGGATGAAACCCTTCCGGAAACCGCCGGCGCATTTCAGAAAGCCAAAGAATATGACTATGGCAAAATTAAACTGACACTGTTTCGTAATACAGGAGACACTGATGAGTAAAGCAATTTGTCCGGGTTCTTTTGACCCGATTACCAACGGCCATCTGGACGTTATTGAACGGGCTGCCAGGCTCTTTGATGACGTTACTGTCGTGGTCATGAGCAACTACAATAAAATTGGATCCTATACCTTTACGGAAGAGGAAAGAGCAGAACTAATCCGCAAGAGCACTGCCCATCTGGACAATGTCTCTGTAGATATTTACGGAGGCCTTTTGGCAACCTATGCCAAGGAGAATGGCATAACCAATATTGTGAAAGGCCTGCGCGCTGTGTCGGACTTTGAAGATGAATTCCAGCAATCCATTGCAAACCGTCACATCTCCGCTAATTTAGAAACCATCTTCCTTCCCTGCCGGGAAGAGAACATGTTTTTAAGTTCCAGTATTGTCAGACAAATCGGAACCATGGGTGGGGACATTGACTCATTTGTTCCGAGTGTAGTAGCAAAAGATATTATTTGCCGGCTTAACGCCAAATAAGAAAGGGTACTGACTATGCCACAAATTGAAAACTACTTGGATGAATTGGAAGAGTTATTAGACAACGGAAAATACCGTGGCGGCAAGGTAACATTAGATGAATCTGCCGTACGGGCCATTATCCAGGATCTGCGTCAGGATATTCCGGAAGAAATTCAGCAGGCTAAGGTAATTGCCGCAGAACGTCGGGAAATTCTGGACCGTGCCAAACGGGAAGCCGAAGACACCCTGGCCGGTGCGCGTAGCAAGGGCCGGGATCTTTTAGCTGCTGCCGAAAAGCGGTCTCGGGAAATTAATGCCGATACCGAAGAACGGAATAACGCTGCCCTGCAGCAGGCACAAAGTGCGGCAGACGTAGCCATTCAGCAGGCCCATGACAAGGCAGTGGCCATGCTGACTGCGGCGCGGGAAAAGGCAGACTCCATGATTCAGGAATCTACCGTTATGCAGGAAGCCAATGAAGCGGCCAACGCTCTTCGGCAGAATGCGCAAAGTACGTTCTCCAAGGCTCAGCAGGATTCTGACACTGCTGTTTCGGAAGCACAGAAGAAGGCTGATGTTGCAGTAGCAGAAGCACAGCAGAAAGCAGATGCTATTGTTTCCGAAGCTGTGGAAAAAGCCAGAACCCTGTTAAGTGAAGCAAAAGCCAATGCCGCAAAAATTACCAAGGACGCAGAGTATGCTGCACAAACCAAGGTAGATGCTGCCACCAAGTGGGCGGTAGACTTACAAGGCAGTGTCGGCAAATATGTAGATGATCTTGCCAAGGAAGCCGAATACCGCATTTCCAAGAGCCTGAATGAAGTTCATGCCCTGCAGGAAAATGTGGCCAAGGCCAATGCTAAAGTGGCTGCCATGCGCAAGAATCCAAATCAGAAATAAAATAGGAAATAAAGGGAAACAGAATGCGTTTAGATAAACTGATTTCTTCCCAGGGGCTGTGTAACCGGAAACAGGTGAAAGAGCTGGCCAAGAAGGGGAAGGTAACGGTAAATGGGGTACCGGTAAAAGATCCCGGTTTTTCCGTCAATCCTGACCTGGACTACATTGTAGTGGATGGAACGGAGCTTTCTTATCAGAAGTTTGTTTATCTCATGCTAAACAAGCCCCAAGGGGTTATCTGTGCCACGGAAGACCGCACTGCACAAACGGTATTGGACCTGGTTCCGCCGGAGCTGCTGCGGCCGGGCCTCTTTCCGGCAGGCCGGCTGGACAAAGACACTACCGGATTTGTCCTGCTGACGGATGACGGTGCACTGGCGCACAGTATTTTGTCTCCTAAAAATCATATTCAGAAAACCTATGAAGCAGTACTGGACCATCCGCTCAGCAGGGAAGATATCCTTGTGTTGGCGGAGGGCATTACGCTGAAGGACGGCACGCATTGCCTTCCTGCCATTGTGGAACCACTTCCTGACAGTAAGAACGATGGCTTAGACAGTAGTAACAATACCGGTAATTCCAAAATCAAAATTAAAATCTGCGAAGGCAAGTACCATCAGATTAAGCGCATGATGGCAGCAAGGGGCAATGCCGTCCTGCAGCTGAAACGCGTATCTATGGGCAATGTGCCTTTGGATCCGGCCCTGCCGGAAGGGGCCTGCCGCCCGCTGACTCCGGCGGAACAGGAACTGCTTCTGACCAACCCTTCGTGATTATTACGGCGCTTTTCCGTTGGAAAGGCGCCGTTTTCTTGGGTATATTGCACCATGGAAATCTGGCTTTTTCGTCAGTTTTATGAGCAAGTTGGCAAAATACCATTGCTTTTTCCTGCCTAGTTGTGTAAAATGTAGAAGAATTTATACTGCAAGTTGCACAAAACTGTGCAACCTTAAGTTCCATAGAAATAGGAGGTTGCGGCATGGCCAACAGACTCTTTCAGGGCGTTATCCATCAAATGCGGGACGCTATTGACAGAATCACCGGCGTTGTGGACGAAACCGGTACTGTCATTTCCTGTAGTGAATTAGAACGAATTGGGGAACAGGTAAAAGTAAATGTTACTGACATTTTCTCTACCACGGATCCGGTTCGCTTAGATGGGGTTACCTACCAGGCATTCGGTTTTCGCCTGAGCCACGAATATGCGGTATTTGTGGACGGGGACGACGAAATGGCAGAAAACTATGTCAAAATTCTGGCGGTTTCCCTGCGCAGTATCAAACAGTTTTATGATGAAAAATATGACCGCAGTAATTTCATCAAAAATGTAATTCTGGACAACATTCTTCCCGGAGACATTTACATTAAAGCCCGAGAATTACACTTCAATAATGACGCAACCCGCGTAGTTCTTTTAATCCGCGTACACGGCGGGGAAGATGCCGCAGTATATGACATCATCCAAAACCTGTTCCCGGACAAGAACAAAGACTTTGTTATTAACATTTCCGAAACGGACATTGCTTTGGTCAAGGAAGTTCGGAATGACGTAGATCCAAGAGACCTGGAAAAACTGGCCAGAAGTATTGCAGATGCCCTCAGCGCTGAATTCTACAGCAGCGCACAGGTCGGCATTGGTACTACCGTAGTTGGCATCCGGGACCTGTCCCGCTCCTTAAAGGAAGCCCAGGTAGCTCTGGAAGTCGGCAAGGTATTTGACACGGAACGGGACATTGTTTCCTATGACAATCTGGGCATTGCCCGTCTGATTTACCAGTTGCCAACCACCCTTTGTGAAATGTTCCTGCAGGAAGTATTCAAACGTGGATCCATTGACAGCCTGGATCAGGAAACCTTGTTTACCATTCAGCGTTTCTTTGAAAACAACCTGAACGTTTCGGAAACCTCCAGAAAGCTGTTCGTTCACCGGAACACCCTGGTTTACCGGCTGGAAAAAATCAAGAAATTCACCGGCCTGGATCTGCGGGAATTTGATGACGCCATTGTTTTCAAAGTAGCCCTTATGGTTAAAAAATATCTGGATTCCAATCCAACTAAGTTCTAATCCGGAAAATAATGTCTGTCTCTTAAAACAGTCTGAAAGCGTTTTTTGTAAGCTTTTACAAAAAACGCTTTTTCAGAAAAAGGGTTACAAAATTGTAACTAATATGGCATTTATATGGTATAATGTGTTCTGTTAAGGTTTATTACTTGAAGTATGCCTTAACAGAATTTTGTATTTTGCTTGAAGAAAGTCACATAAAACAAACCTAGGAGTTAGAAACCACATGATTGAATTCAGAAACGTTTCGAAGGTTTATGATAACGGAACCGAAGCTCTGAAGAATGTCAACCTTCGCATTGAACGCGGAGAGTTTGTCTTCATTGTCGGCGCATCCGGTGCCGGTAAGTCAACCTTCCTGAAAACCATCATGAGAGAAGAAGTTCCTTCCAGCGGAACCATCATGATTAACAACTATGACTTAACGCGGATGACGAAGAAGGAAATCCCGTATTACCGCCGGACCCTCGGCATTGTATTCCAGGATTTCCGTCTGATTCAGAATATGACCGTTTATGATAACGTTGCTTTTGCCATGCGGGTAATCGGTGCCAGCGAAAAGGAAATCCGGAAACGGGTTCCGTACGTACTCAGCCTGGTTGGCCTGCAGGATAAAGCCCGTTCCTTACCAAATGAAATTTCCGGTGGTGAACAACAGCGTGTTGCCTTGGCACGTGCCCTGGTTAACAACGCCAACACCATCATTGCCGACGAACCAACCGGTAACGTAGACCCGGAAATGTCCTATGAAATTGTAGACCTGTTAAACCGTATCAATGAAAACGGTACTACCGTTATCATGGTTACCCATGAACATGACCTGGTAAAACAGTTTAACCACCGCATTGTTGTTATAGACAACGGACAGGTGGTATCGGATATGCCGGGGGCTGGCAGTGGCTTTGACTACCATGGTGGCAGAGGCCATCAGGTCAGACAGCCGCAGGCGCCGGCCGCGCAGCGTCAGGCACCGCGCCAAAGACCTGCTGGCAACACGCCAACCATGAAGACCATTACGCTGGATACGGAGAAGATTAAGTCCGCAGCCATCCTGGCCGAAGCCGAACGGGCAGCAACCGTTGCCACACCGTCGGCACAGGCCGCGCGGACCGAAACTCCGGCACCACAGGCACAGCCACCGCAGCAGCCGGCAGATCCGGCTCCGGAAGTAACTGCATCGCCCGTGGAAGAACAGCCGTTGCCAAAGGTACAGGAAGCAGAAACCTCCTTTGACACCAGCATTTATACCAAGGAAACCAGTTCTGATACCATCAAAACGGTTACCGTAGATGATCTTACAGAGGATGTAACCAAGCCTGCCTTTGACTACGAAAAGTATTTTGAAGACCTGAGTGAATCCCTGAAGAAGGGAGGATCCGACAATGGCTAAGAAAACTACTGTAAAGCCGGCAAAGGCTACCTCGCAGAAACAGACCGCAACCAAAAGAAACTCCTTCAATGTGTCTTATCTGACCAAAGAAGGTATCCGGAACGTTTGGTCCAACCGCATGATGTCCTTCGCTTCCGTAGCGGTTTTGGTTTCCTGTCTTTTAATCATTGGTCTGGCTGTTTTGTTGTATGCCAACATTAACGCGGCACTGGAATCCGTACAGGACCAGAGCGTTATCATGGTTTATCTGACGGATGACATTTCTGACACGGATGCTGCCAAAGCCGGTCAGGATATCCGTATGATTGCCGACGTAGAAGATGCTTCCTTTGTTTCCAAAGAACAGGCGTATCAGGAACAGCTGAAAGAGCTCGGAGATGACGCCGCCCTGATGGAAGGCATGACTGAAAACCCGTTGCCGGATGCTTACCGGGTACAGCTGAAAACCCTGGAAAACTATGACAACGTGGTAGAAAATCTGAAATCCATTGCCAACGTAGACAGCGTCCGCGGCAACAGTGACCTTGCCGGACAGGTTCGAGAACTGAAAAACGCAGCTTCCATTGTCTGCATCGGCATGATTGCTATTTTGCTTATTGTTTCCTTGTTCATCATTTCCAATACCGTTCGCGTTACCATGTATAACCGTCGGTTGGAAATCAGTATCATGAAGGCGGTTGGCGCAACCAACTGGTTTGTCCGCTGGCCGTTCATTGTGGAAGGGATTGTTATCGGAATTATTTCCGGTCTGCTTTCGGAAGGATTGGTTTACGGCTTATATGAGCTGACCATGAAAGCAGTCAGCGGCGTCTTTAGCGTCCTTGGTGACAAGCCCATCAGCTTTGGATCCTATGCCGGTCCAATGCTACTCTGCTTTATTCTGGTTGGTGTATTGGCCGGTACCCTTGGTTCCATTATCTCCATGTCCAGATATCTGAAAGAACAGGAGGGCGTTGTAGATGAAACACACTAAGCAACACACAAGACTCAGCAGGGTATTTTCCTTAGTCATGGCCTTTGCCATGGTTCTTGCCGTACTTCCCATGGTTCCGCAAATCTTTACCGCTTCCGCTGTTACCCAGTCGGAAGTAGACAAAAAAGTAGATGAGCTGAACAAGAAGATTCAAGATGCACAAAAGGACATTGATGCCAACAATGCCGACATTGCAGATGCTGAAAAAACAGCTTCCGGAATTCAGAAGGAAATTGATGCTTATCAGACCAAGATTGACGCCGTACAGGACAAAATTGATCTGTTAACCACCAAGATTAACACCATGAATTCCAAAATTACGGAACTGGAAACCAGCATTAAAGAGCTGCAGGCTTCCATTCAGGAACAGGAAGATACCATTTCCGAAACCCAGACTGCAGTTGCCAACCGCATGCGTGCCATGTATCTGTCCGGTAACATTTCCAACCTGGAATTAATTCTGGAAGCGGACAACTTCGGACAGCTGTTGAACCGCATTGAATTAATTGCCCGTGTTACCAGAAATGACAAGGCGCTGATTAACAAACTGGAAGAAGAAATTTCTTCTGTAAAAGAACAGCAGGAACAGATGGCTTCGGAAGAAGCTGAAATCCAGTCCAGCAAGCAGGAAGTAGAATCTTCCAAGCAGGAACTGGAATCTGAAAAATCCGATATTGCCGCTGACAAAGCCGTTGTAGATGCCAAGAAGAAGAAACTGGACACCTACATTGACAGCCTGGAAGATGACAATGACGAAAAACAGGCTTACATTGCACAGATTGAAAAGCAAAAACAGGCCTGGATGAATGCTCTGGTACAGCAGAACTCCAATAAAGGTTCTACCGGTTCCGGTAAAAGTAACGGTACCATGGTATGGCCGGTTCCGTGCTCTGACAGTTATGTTTCTTCCGGTTACGGTACCCGTACCCTGAATGGCAGAACATACACCCACTATGGTATGGACATTACCTGCGGCCACGCCAGCAACTACAATGTATCTGTTGTAGCAGCAGACTCCGGTACCATTATTACTTCTTCCAATGCATGTTCCCACAACTACAGAAAGTCCAGCTCCTGTGGCTGCAACGGTGGTTATGGTAACATGGTGGTAATTGACAATGGCCAGGGTCTTCACATTTACTATGGCCATCTGTACAAGTCTACCGTTAGCGTAGGTCAGACCGTCAGTGCAGGACAGACCGTTGGTATCCTTGGATGCACCGGTTACTCCACCGGCCCACACCTTCACTTTGAAATTCGTGTTAACGACGGCTCCAGCCGTGCTGCAGCAGCACGTAACCCGTCCAACTACGTTTCCAAGTAAGCGGAAAAGCAGTTAGTAAAGACAACTACAAAAGCCCTCACGCAAAACAGCGTGAGGGCTTTTCTTCTTGCGGAGGGCTGTTTATTTTTACGCAAGAAAAATCCCGTGCCAACCGGCACGGGATTTTGTGCTTTTCAGATTTTAACCAAGGAACGGATATTCCAAAACGTGGGAAGGGAAGAGAACGTGGGCAAAGTTTACCGGCTCCTCTTCTTCTTCAATGTACATCCAGCGAAGAATTTCAATAACCTTTTCGGACGTCTGGATTCCTAACAGATCCGCTTCTTCCTGCGTTGGTGTCCGAACCAGGTTGGTGTAATCCATCCGGTTGATAGGACGTTCCAGGTAAGTCAGCAGGTTATGGGACAGGGACTTTTGCAAATCCTGTTCATTCAGCATGGAGTAGGAATATGGGGAATAGTAGTTGTCTTCCAATGCC
Organism: Muribaculaceae bacterium; assembly: GCA_963620745.1. Classification (GTDB taxonomy): domain Bacteria; phylum Bacillota; class Clostridia; order Oscillospirales; family Acutalibacteraceae; genus RUG420. Next base: position 18,521 of record CAVFBE010000007.1, read on the forward strand.
AGAACGGTTTCTCCGGTTTTCCGAAGACGGATAATCCGGTAGACTTCGGTTCCTTCCTTCCAGTGCTTGGTCAGAAGATCTCCGGAAGCTTTGATTTTGGCCTGCTCCAGAATCTGGTTGTTTTCTTCCAGTCCTAAATGCTTCAGAGCAAAGGACAGGGACATGAACGGTTCCAGACCATACAGCTTGCTTCTTTTGCTGACAAAGGTGCCGACCCCCTGGTGCTTATAAATGGTGCCTTCCTGCTCTAGCTGGGCAAGGGCGGCACGAACTGTGGCACGGCCTACATTCAGCTCTTCCATTAACTGGTATTCGGTTGGAAGCTTGGAATCCGCCGGATATTTTCCGGAGATAATCAGCTTCATGATGTAATTCTTAACATACGCATAAAGTGTAGGAGAATTTTCGCGCTTGGACATAGGGTAACCTCCTAAAATGTTGCAACGTTTGCAATGAGACTTTATCCATTATCTACTGAATGGAAAGGATTTGTCAATTATAATTCGTAATTTGTCACACTTTGTAGTTTCTGGGCATACTTTGCCGTGTCGGAAATGAACTCCTGTACATCAAAGCCGGGGGTCTTTAATTCCGATTGCAAAATCAGACCATCGGACAAAATCAGGAGAAGCCAGGAGAGGTAGGTGGGATTGATGCCACTGACTCGCTCGGAAATCAGGCGGGCAATATACGTACTGAATTCCTGGTACCGCTCTACAATCAGACTGCGGATTTCCTCATTCCCGATACAGGCGTTGTACAGCAGATGCAGACGGGGTCCGGTTTCATAGACGTTACGCTCAATGACGTATTTCAACAGGCGGTGGAAGGACGTATCCTTACTTTTGTTTTCTACCCACCGGGCGAGCTGGTTTCTTTGGTCTGCCAGATAGCGGTCTGTAATGTCAACCAGAATGGATTCCTTGTTCTTATAGTGGTAATACAGTGTGCCTTTGGAGATGCCGGCTTCGCTGGCAATCATGGCAAGCGTAATGTTGTCTATGGAGTTGGTTTGCAGGAGCGTTTCTGTGGTATCCGTGATAATGGATTT
>CAVFBE010000008.1:0-7751 GCA_963620745.1 Muribaculaceae bacterium
CCGCGGGACCTGGGCGGAAGTACAGCTTGGCAATATCCTGGATCAGACTATTCCGGCCGGCATGTATGAAACCAACGTCAAAACCAATCCGAAGTACAACGGGCAGGTGGAATTTGCCGTTAAAATTCCCAATTCCGGTACGGACGAAACCACGTGGTTGCCCATAGACTCCAAGTTCCCAATGGAAGACTATGCCCGCCTGGCAGAGGCTTCTGAAAAAGGAGATTTACCGGCACTGGAAGCAGCAAAAAAAGCCTTGGAGGTTCGCCTGAAAGGAGAGGCCAAGGCCATCCAGAATTATATTGCACCACCGGAGACCACCCCGTTTGCCATTATGTATCTGGCAACGGAAGGCCTGTATGCAGAAGCTATGGGCAATTACGGCCTGTGTGAACAACTGCAGCAGCAAAACATCATGATTGCCGGACCAAGCACCATTACGGCTTTGCTGAACTCTTTGGCCATGGGCTTCCGGTCCATTGCCATCAACCAGAAAGCCGACGAAGTCTATAAGGTGCTGGGCGCGGCCAAGGTACAGTATGCCAAATTTGGAGACCTACTGGCCAAGGCCAAGAAAAAAGTGGACGAAGCCGGAAGGGTGCTGGACGAAGCAGACCACAGAAATAAAATCATCCAGAAGAAACTGAAAAACGTGGAAACGCTGACGGAGTCAGACGCCACTATTTTGCTGGATTCCGGAGACACAGACCTAGAGCTTACGCTGTAATTTTTTTGATTATTACCATCAGCAGAGAAACCGGCAGCTGTGGCCACAGAAATTCAAAATGCGGATGAAGAAATTACAAAAAAGACGGACATGGCACAATAATTTTGTTATAATCAAGGTGAAAATTGACTACTGTCAAAATTTTTCACACAGTAGTCTGTAAACGGAGGAAGAAATGATTTCACAAATTTTAGCGCTGGTCATCTTCCTGGTGATGTTTATTCTGATTATTCTGGATAAATTTGAACGTCACTGGGTAACGCTGGCCTGCGGAGCGGCAACGTCCATCTTTGTATTTGGCTTTTCTATGCGCAGCATGGACGCCTTTTTGGAAACCTTAAATGTTCGGAACATTTTTACGGTAGGTTTCTGGTATGACAAGTCCGGTGCAGCAGAAAGCACCAGTGGTATTAACTGGGCCACAATTTTATTCCTGGCCGGCATGATGATTATGGTAGAAGGTATGGCAAAGGCCGGCTTCTTCCGCTGGCTGTGCTTAACCATTGCCAAAGCAGTCCATTACAAGGTCATTCCCATTTTTGTTACCTTCATGATTATGTCCTTTATCCTGGCCATGTTCATTGACAGTATTACGGTTATCCTGTTTCTGGCAGCAGTTACGGTAGAACTGGCACAGCTGCTGAAGTTTAACCCCATACCCATGATTCTGACAGAAATCTTCTGTGCTAACCTTGGCGGTTCGGCCACCATGTGCGGGGACCCGCCAAACATCATCATTGGAACTTCTCTGAAGTATTCCTTTACCGCATTCCTGACCAACACCGGCTTAATGGCAGGTATCTCCCTGATTGTAGTTTTGCTGTATTTTTATCTTTGCTACAGAAAACAGTATGCAACGGTAGAAGGTGTAGACCGGGAAACCATTGACGGACTTGCTCCGCATACGGCAATTACCAATAAAAAAGCATTCATTATCAGCTGCGTTATTTTCCTTGCTGCAGTTGTCTTACTGATTACCCATGCAGAAACCGGATTAACCGTAGCCTTCATTGGTGTGGTTATTGGACTGATTACTCTTGCCGTTTCCGGAAAAGGCGCAAAGGATGTTTTAAAGGGCGTGGACTATAAAACCCTGCTGTTCTTTGTTGGCCTGTTTATGGTTGTCGGCGGTCTGGAACAGACCGGCGTACTGGAACTGGTTGCACAGTTCATTGAAAAAGTCAGCGGCGGTAACATGATGCTGATGATTGCCATTATTATCTGGGTATCTGCCATTGCCAGTGCCTTTGTAGATAATATCCCGTTTGCAGCAACCATGATTCCGGTTATTAAAACCCTGGCAGCCACCACCGGTGCAGACCTGTCTGTCCTGGCCTGGACGCTGGCAATGGGAACCGACATCGGCGGCAGTGCAACCCCAATCGGCGCTTCTGCCAACGTAGTAGGTACTTCTATTGCTTCCAGAGAAGGATATCCCATCAGTTGGAAGGAATATTGCAAGGCGTCGGTACCGGCAGTTATCATTGTTATTTTAATTTCCATGGGCTGTATTTATCTTCGTTATTTATAAGATGAGGTAACTATATGAAAGAACAACTCATTATTGCATTAGGTCGTGAACACGGCAGTGCCGGACGCGTAATTGCAGAAAAGCTGGCAGAACAGTACCAGATTGCTTTTTATGATTCCAATCTGCTGAAAGACATTGCAGATCAAAAAGAGGTCAGTGCTTCCAACCTGCAGAAATATGATGAGCACCCACGGCATAAGCTGTTTACCCGCACAGTAAGAGGACACAGTAGCTCGCCAGAGGAAAACATTGCTAATCTGCAGTTTGATTTTCTGAAGCAGAAGGCGGACGCCGGCGAATCCTTCGTCATTGTGGGACGCTGCGCGGAATATGTGCTGAAGGACAATCCCAATATGGTAAGCGTTTTTGTCCTTGGGGATGCATCCACCAAGATTGCCCACCTGATGGAGCGGTATCAGCTGTCTGAAAAAGAAGCTAAGGCCAAAATGGAGCAGTGTGACAAGAAGCGCAAAGCGTATCACAACCATTATTGCCCTGGCAAGTGGGGAGACTCCCGCAGTTATGAGCTTTGCATCAACAGCAGCAAAATCGGCGTAGACGAAACGGTTCGTGTCATCAGCGAATACGTCAACAGCCGGCAGAAATAAAGAATAAGAATGAAAAGCCCCGCGTGGTGGCCTTGCAAACGGTAAGGCTACTGCACGGGGTAGCTTTTTGCTTGGTAAAATGCTGAATCGCACGGGCATTGTATGATAAAATGGAGATGACTTAGAAATGAGGTGCGTTATGGAAAAACAGGAATATCAAAAATTAGTGAAAGCCATTGGCAGCAAGGAACTGACGGATGCGGAACGGGAAAAGGCAGAAGGCAGTTTCCTGGCGTTGCCCAGTGGAAAGACTCACTATTTGCTGGAGGGAGCAGGAGCGCCCTGCGTGCTGGTGCCGGGTTACGCCACGCCTTATTATTTGTATGACAAGGTAGCGGAAACCTTGGTGCAAAACGGATACCAGGTGCTGCGGTATGACCTGATGGGACGCGGCCTGTCGGAGCGGGTAAAGACGGACTATACGCCGGAATTTTTTGCCACACAGCTGCAGGAAATTACGGAAGCAGTGCTTGGAGACCGGCCGTTTTATCTGTTCGGCACGTCCATGGGCGGCTCCATTACCTCTACCTTTTCCGCTCAGCATCCGGACAAGGTAAAGAAGCTGATTCTGCTGGCACCGGCCGGCATGGATTCGTTCCAGCCGCCGTTTTACATGAAGTTAGCAGACATGCCTCTCCTTGGCGATTTAATTTTTGCCGTTGCCGGAGTCAAACTTTCCATGGGAGGCTGTGCCAAAGAATTGCTGCACGCGGACCAGGCGGTAAAAGATGACTACGTGCGCAAATTTGCGCACGATGCACAGTATAAAGGCCTGGCCCGGTGCCTGCTGTCCAGCCTGCAGCATACCATTTTGAAAACGGAACACACCACAGAGAATTATAAGAAGTTGGCAGAAAAGAAGATTCCTACCTTAGTACTTTGGGGAACCCTGGATGCCACCATGCCGTATATGCAAATGGAGCGCATGAAAGAAGTGCTGCCGGAAGCTACCTTTGTAACGTTTGAGGAGTCCGGCCACATCTTCCTGTACGACGAAGGGGAGCGGACCATGGAACAGGTTCTGCCGTTTTTGAAGGGGTAAGGAAATGAAGAAGATTATTGTGATCGGCCTGGGCCACGGCGGCCTGGTGGCCGCCAAAAAACTGGCCGAGGCCGGATTTAACGTGGAAATTTTAGAAAAGAAAGCCAAGGAGGAGACGGGATACCCATGGGAAGACGATATTCGGTTTGACATCTTTTCCCGCATAGACATCCCGGCTCCTCCGGAAGAGATGTATTGCCAAAAGACACAGCGTTGCTTTATTGCGCCGGATCTGAGCGCACTGCCGCTGCCAAAGGGCAAGCCGATGGAGGATATCTCTATTTCCAGGAAGGGCCTGCTTGCCCATTTGGCATCCCTGGCCGAACAGGCCGGCGCTGTCATCCGGTACCAGACGCCGGTAGAAAAACTGGTTATCCTGGATGACAGGGTAGTTGGCGTAAAAACAGCGGATGCCGTCCTACCGGCGGATCTGGTTGTGGATGCCAGCGGCTTCCTGTCGCAGTTCCGGGCCCAGGTCCCGGAACTGTTCGGCGTGCAGGCAGAGCCGGCGCCGGATGACCGTATGGAAGTATACAGGGCCATTCACAAAAAAGTACCGGGCACGGAAACACCACACCCGGAACGCCACTATTATATCCGCCACCGGGGCGGAGCGGGCATCAGTTGGTGTAATGTGAATTCCCATGATGAGGTAGACCTGTTGGTGGGCCGCATTGAAAAGCTACCGGAAGAAGAGAGGAAAGCTTCCCTAGCGGATATGAAAGCAATTAACCCGACTTACAGTGACGAAGTGGTTGTTCCGGGGCGCATTGTTACCATTGCCCTGCGGAGCACCATTGCCCGCATGGTGGCGGACGGATTCGCCCTGGTCGGCGACTCCGCCTTTATGACCATGCCCTTCATGGGCTCCGGTCTGGAAGCGTCCATGTTAGCCGGAAGCCTTTTGGCACAAACGGTCATCCGAAAAGCGGACAGTAAGTTTACAGCCGCCGATTTATGGGACTACCAGGTAGCGTATTATCAGGAGCAGGGCGCCACTTACGCCTTTGTTGATATCCTAAAGCGTTGGGTGCTGAATCTGGAACCGGAAAAACTGAACTGGCTGTTTGGCTGTGGTGCCGTTACACCGGAAGATATGCTGATGGTCAGCACGGATCAGAATAAGGAATCCACGCTGACACCGGTTAGTGTGCTGAAAAAAGTGGGAATATTGCTACATCGCCCGGACATCATTGGCGGAGCTGTAGCCACTGCACTGCGTGGTGTCCTGGAGCTGTTGGTAGCCAAATCCATTCCCAAGCACTACCGCCCGCTGAAAATCAAACTCTGGCAAAAACTGTACGAAGGCCTTGTGCCCCATCAGAAAATTTAACGTTGAGAAAGGAGCGCTTCCCCATGTTAATTACTTTACTTATTTGTGTTATTTATTGGATTTATGATGGTCCGGTGAAAGAGGCAGAAAAGGGTTGGCCTCTGTTTTTCTCCGTTGCGAGTCGGGTTTTAACGATTGTTACCGCAGTTTCGTTGTTTACCTTGTTAGCCATCCTTCTTTTTGGAGATTTTGATGCGCTTGCAAGAACCATAGAATCCTTCTTCTACTCCACGCAGTATGCGGGAGATGTTGCCGGTGCAATCTGACAAAAGAATGCCCTAAGTAAAAACAACCCAAAGAAAAAAGAGCTTGCCGCAATGCTGCAGCAAGCTCTTACTTTTTGTTTTGGTGGTTTACATGGTTGCCAGACCGGATACGGCTAAAATGAGGACGGCCAGCGCCATAATAATGTGGCAACCGAAGATGGCGGGAATGCCGTAAGCAAAGTTCTTCTTTCTGGTTTTGTGGTGGAAGACCTGCATGGCAACATAGGCACCAACTGCTCCACCCAGCCAGGCCAAGGTAAACAGGACCCATTCCGGAATCCGCCACTGTTGGTTTTCTGCTTTTTTCTTGTCCCAGAAGAAGACTAGGGCAGTAATGATATTTATAAGAACAAGGTAAATAGCAAAACGCATAACATGTCTCCTTCTTTTGTGTTTAAATCCGTAAGCATGATACCAAAAAGGAGCGGGAAAGTCCACCGCTTCCTTTTAAACAGGGCAAAACTGTGCTAAACTCCCATGTAGTAGAACACAGGAAAGAGGACAGTTTATGCAGGAGCCTAACGCCTGCCCGTTGCGAAAGAAGTGCGGCGGGTGCCAGTTGCAGCATTTAAGTTATGCGGAGCAACTGCAATATAAACAGAGTAGGGAAGAGTACCTTTTGGGGCGTTTTTGTAAGCCGGAACCCATTCTGGGCATGAAGAACCCCACCCATTACCGGAATAAAGTGCAGGCAGCGTTTGCGTATGATGCAAGGCACCGGAAGATTATTTCCGGCGTGTACCAGTCCGGGTCCCACCGCATTGTGCCGGTGAACAATTGCATGATTGAGGACACTGTAGCGGATAAAATTATTACGGACATCCGGGCTTTAATGCAGGACTTCAAGTTTACAGCATATGACGAAGACAGTGGACGCGGTTTTATCCGTCACGTATTGGTAAAACGCGGCTTTACCACCAATCAGATTATGGTGGTTATTGTCTCCGGAACACCCATCTTCCCGGCCAAGAACAACTTCTTGAAAGCGTTATTAAAACAGCATCCGGAAATTACCACGATTATTCATAACGTCAATCCCTACCACACGAACCTGGTGCTGGGAAAACAGGAAACCGTACTATACGGGAAGGGCTACATTGAAGATGAATTGCTGGGGTGCACGTTCCGCATTTCGGCAAAAAGCTTTTACCAGATTAATCCGGTGCAGACGGAGGTTCTTTACCGGACAGCCATAGAATATGCCGGACTGACCGGAACCGAAACCTTCTTTGATGCCTACTGCGGAACGGGCACCATTGGCCTGATTGCCGCCACCATGGGCGCCGGAAAGGTCATTGGCGTAGAGCTGAACAAAGATGCCGTAAAAGACGCAAAATACAACGCCCGGCGCAATCAGATCCAGAATGCCGCGTTTTACGCCGGTGACGCCACGCGCTTCATCACCGAAATGGCGCAGGCCGGTGAAACAGTGGACGTGGTTATGATGGACCCGCCGCGGGCCGGTTCCACCGAAGCCTTCCTGACGGCCTGCGCCAAGCTGGCGCCGAAGCGCCTGGTCTACATTTCCTGCAACCCGGAGACGCTGGCCAGAGACCTTCGCTTCCTTAGCAAAAAGGGTTTCCGTGTCCAAAAAATCCAACCAGTTGACATGTTCCCTTTCACCAGCCACATTGAGACGGTTTGCCTTTTGTCCAAACTTCATGAAGCAAAGCATCATGTGAACGTAACTGTAGATATGGATGAATTGGATGTCCACAGATAAATACAGCACAAGACAACAGCACCTCGCTACGGCGGGGTGCTGTTGTGCTACAAGCAATTCAGATTATTTATCACCGGAAAATTGACCATGCGAATTGTCATATGCTTTTCGGATATCCTCAGGAAGACCGCCCAGTGTCAATGATTTTGCTTTGTCTTCGTTGCCATCTTTCATAGCCTGTGTATAATACCAACATTTGTAGGTAAGCATATCCAATGTCTTATGCAGTTGTTGGATTTCCGCTTCCACACGTTCTTTTTGCTTATGGATAAGCTCAAAGCGGTTGGAATAAGTGACAGAGCCTTCTGCGCACCATTCCATAAAGAGCTTAATGTCTTTGATCTCAAGTCCAGATTTCTTTAGGCACTCAATTACCCTAAGTGCTTCAATTTCATTATCGCTGAATTTGCGAATGCCGGATTCTCGTGTGAGCTGTGGGAAAAGTCCCTGTTTATCGTAATAGCGGAGAGTAGAAATGGGTAAATCAAACATTTCCGCTACTTGTCCAATCGTATACATGG
>CAVFBE010000009.1:0-22633 GCA_963620745.1 Muribaculaceae bacterium
AGAAAGAGGGATTTGAACCCTCGCGACGCGTAAACGCCCTACTCCCTTAGCAGGGGAGCCCCTTCGGCCTCTTGGGTATTTCTCCGGGTCAAAGTATGTTTTTTATTGTGTTGTTCTGCACCTTGCGCGTGAATTATTATATCGGTTCAGGCTGGTAAAGTCAACTGGTACTTATGGAATGCGGAAACTGACTCGCCGGGGAAAAAGAAGTCGTTATAAAGTTGTCAAGGGAAAGTTCCTTGGTGACATTGACTAAAATATTTTTTGAACGCTATAATTAATTGTACAGTTATTAAGGTGATGGACGAAAAGTTGCAAAACCATTGTTGTGGGCGGTTTTGTTGCACCAATTTTTCTTTCATCCATGGAATTTCTAAGATAGGAGCATGAATATGGCTATTGAAAAAAGACCCATTGCCGAAATTATGGAAGGCATGAGAGCGTATTACAACAGCGGCATTACGCAGGACGTTGACTGGCGTATTGAGCAGTTGAAGAAGCTTAGAAAAGTAATGAAAGACCACCAACAGGAGCTGTTGGATGCCATGTGGGAAGACTACCACAAGAATGCATTTGACACCTGGGGCTATGAACTAGCCGGCACGTTTGCTGAAATTGATGACACCATTCGTCATCTGAAAGAATGGGCCGAACCGAAGAGAAACGGAGCTGCGTTGTTCAACGTTCCGGCACACTCCATGAATTACAGAGACCCATACGGTGTTGTTCTGGTTACCAATGCATGGAACTTCCCCATTTTCTGTGGTGTTGCCCCGCTGATCGGCGCCATTGCCGGTGGTAACTGCTGCGTATTCAAGACCTCCCGGTATGTTGCCAAAACCTCTGCCTGGCTGGAAATGATTATTGCGGAAGCATTTGACCCGAACTACATTACCGTTCTTTCCGGCGGCCGGGATGAAAACGCCGACCTGTTCAAGGCACCGTTTGACTTCTCCTTCTTTACCGGATCCACCACCGTTGGCTCCCTTCTGATGAGCCAGCAGGGCGAACACGTTTCTCCGTGCATCCTGGAACTTGGCGGTAAGTCCCCGACTTACGTAGACAAATCTGCCAACCTGAAGGAAGCTGCAGAAGTTCTGGCCTGGGCCAAGGGCTGCAACGGCGGGCAGGTTTGCGTAGACCCAGACTACCTCATGATTCACGAAGACGTTTATGACGAATTCATGAAGCTCTTCTTGGACGCCTTCCGCAAGAATGACTACAAGAACGGCAAGCTGAAGGACGGCTTCTGCGGTATTGTATCCGAAAAGCACGCCAACAAGATGCGCGCCTTCATTGAACCGGAATATGTTACCTTCGGCGGACATTATGACGAAGCAAACCGCAGACTGGAACCAACCGTTATGGAATTCGGTTATGCCAACCAGGAGCTGATTGACAAGCACCTGTGCTTCCAGGAAGAAATCTTCGGCACCGTTGTTCCGGTTGTTAAGGTAAAATCCAAGGAAGACGCTGTAGACTTCATTCACCGCGTATGTAAGCGTTACGGCATTGGCGGACTGGAAGCCAAACCGCTTGCCTTCTACGTTTATTCCTATGACAGAGCTGTTTCCGATTACATGCTGGCGCATGTTCAGTCCGGTGGCGCTGCCATTAACGCATCCATTCTGCATATCCTGGGTGTTCCGTTCAACGGCACCGGCTTCTCCGGTAACGGAGACGGCTACCACGGCGAAGAATCCTTCAAGGTATTCACCCACAACAGAACCGTTCTGGTGAAATACCATTGCTCCGGTATTCATCGCGTTATCAACTGGGTTCTCTTCCCGCATGATCCGCTGAACAAACTGGTTCCAACCCTCCTGAAGACCCCAATTGACCGGATCTGTCAGTTCCTGATTGTTCCGCCAAGCAAGTGGTTCTAAGGTTTTAAAGTCCCAAGCAATATAAAAAGGAGACTGCGTAAGCGGTCTCCTTTTTTGCGATTTACTTATTTTGTCTTAACAGAGTACTCCGACACATTCAGGAAGGTTTCGCCGTCAATCTGCAGTGCCTTCGGCTTATCATATTTAACGGTAACTTCGTGTCCCTTCATTAGGAAAACAGTCTTCTTGAAAATAGGATGCTTGCCGAAAATAACGGTTGGGAACTTGCAAAGGGCCAGGAATCTGGATTTACCGGAGTAAACAATTACGGTAACTTCATGATCCGGATTTAAGCGGTCCTGATCTGCGCCCATCATCAGTCCACCGCCATAGTAGCGGCCGTTCATGGTTGGCGCAAGCCATACGTTGTCATATTCCTTGGTTACACCATCTACCGTTACGGTTGCGTGGGTTGGAGCATAAGCGCCCAGAAGGCCCTTTACGGCAATACCGGCATAGTTGATGTTGGCAGCCGGATCTTTTTCGCGAATCTGGTCCCCTACTTCACAGCAGTAACCGTCCAGGCCGTAGCCGACGTTGTCCAGAAACTTATAGCTTTTGCCGTTTACGGTAGCAACCGGTAGATCCTTTAAGTACTTGTTTAAAGAAATTGGCTTTTTGGAGCCTTTAGCTACATCGTTCAGGAAATCATTTCCGGTGCCGCAGGCAAAGTACAGCATTTCCTGTTCCAGGTTGTCCCCATCTACGTCATTGGCAAAATGGTTCAGGGTACCGTCGCCGCCGCAGAGAACAACATAATCAGCGTCTACATTGGCAAGATACTGGTCCATGTTTTCAATACCAAGCATATCAACGTATTCAATGTCTTCTCCGGGTAAAGCAGCAGACAGTTTTTCTGCGGCTTCCTTGCCCTTATGGTTATTGGACAGCGGATTATAGAGTGCAATATATTTCATAATGAGCGTCTCCTTTTCAGATAAATTTTACTTCCGAATGATATCAATGACTTCGGCAATGTACATTTTATGCATGCTGTCACCCTTGTAACAGGATTCATAAATGTCTTTCGGCATGGCCGCACCGTCCAGGTCCTGTCCATACAGCTTTTTGCAGACCAGGGTAACTTCCGCTTCCCGGAACGTAACGGCGTCCTTGGAAGCCGTTACCGGTGTCAGACCGGTTTCCTTTACCTTGTCATAGTCCCGTCCGGATTTGGTGCCCATGAAGGTCAGCATGTTGCGGTATTCTTCTCCGTAGAAGCTAAGAGTAAAATACTCTCCTTCTTCCATGAACTGATACGTGTGTCTGTTGTGGCGAACATATACGGTTGCCACCGGTTTGCCCCAAAGGGTACCAAGGCCGCCCCAGCTTACGGTCATCGGGTTAAAATGGTCCGGGCTGCCGGCAGTCAGCAATGCCCACTTTCGTTCAAAGATGGAAAAGCTGTCAACTTGAAATTCCATTGGTTACCTCCTTTTGAGATGATTTTTTTACGTCGGTATTATATAATAAATTCCGTCAGAAAAAAAGGAACAAAAGGGAAGGAACTGTCATATGGATTCTATTCTTTCAACAGTCTATCCTAATTTTAGAGACCTGGGTAACCAGATTACAGAAGACGGCTCTCTGATTTGTTCGGGCAGGCTGTTCCGCAGCCCGGACCTGCAGGAAAAATGCCCGGAAGCAACGGCGGCCTTACAGGCCTTGCAGCTGGATTATATTGTGGATCTGCGCTGTCCCGTTGAAGTTATGGAACGAAAAGACGTTTCTTTAAAAGGAACGGCTTATCAGAATACGCCGGTACTTCCTGCCAAGCCTTACCTGTCTATTATTGTTTGCAAGGCAGGGCGCCTGCTCTGTCTCTGGTGGTTGCTGTTGCATAAGGGGCAGCGCATTAAAGACCAGAAAATTGCCAGCTACAAGGCCATTCCCTTTTCGGAGGCCTATCAGTTTGCATTCCAACTGATGGACCGGGGTTGCTCTTTTGTCTTCCACTGTACCGAAGGGAAAGACCGGACCGGATGGCTGGCGGCCGTCATTCAATATTGCCTTGGCATGAGCAAAGACGCCGTCCGGAAAGAATACCTAAAATCCAATGAATGCCGGCCGGGCAAAGACCGGTCCGGATTACAAAAGTATGGTATTCCCATGGAACAGATTGCCCGCGGCTCTTACTGTGAATTTGTGCATGAAGAGCTCTTTGACCTGGCCTGGAATACAGCTGTAGAAGCATACGGTTCCTTTGACAACTACTTGCTGCAAGTCTTCCAAATTACACCGGAGCGCATTGCGCTTTGGAAAACCCATTACCTTCAGGAAAAGAAAGGCACGTCTGAATCATGAAGAAAAAAATTATTATTATCCTCCTTGCAGTTGTTCTGCTTGCAGCCGTTATTATATTAGTGGTCAACCTCAGTAAAGACCCCATGCCAATAGACTCTGTCATTGATGACACCGCAGACATTACCACGGTAGCTTCTGACAGCAAGGACGTACAGACCGTTAAAATTGAAGACATGGCAGAAACACTGGCAAGCAGTCAGCATAAAGCCAAGAAAGAATACCTGGGCAACACCGTTAAATTCACCGGCACTTTTGTAGAAGCAGATCCGCAGGAAACCTCCTACATTGTGCTTTGTGCCATTACGGATGATGACTCTGCCGCCGAAGTCCTGTTCAATTGCAATTTGTCCACAGAGGATTTACGCAAACAGGCGTTAAAGAAAAACACCGGAGACCAGGTTACCATTGTCGGAACAGTCAGCACGGTAGCCGCCAATTATTATGAAATTACAGTAAGCTCTCTTAGCTAAACAGGATAAAACAAGAAAGGAAACAGCCCTATGGATATCAAGAAAAGTGCATTTCCGGCCACGGGTTCTTATCAGGGACCGGTCTGGAAGTATACCTTATCCAATGACCATCAGATGGAAGTTGACCTTATTACCTACGGTGGAATTGTTACGGATGTACGTGTTCCCGATGCAAACGGCACTGTAGAAAGTGTTGTGCTTGGCTTTGATGACCTGGCAGATTATGAGCAGAACGCCGGGCTTTGTCTTGGCTCTGTGGTAGGCCGGATTGCCGGGCGCATAGACCGTGCCGCCTTTTCTTTAAACGGGGTCACCTATTCCCTTCCGAAAAATGACGGAGAAAACAGCCTGCACGGCAATCATGAATTTGCCAATGCCAACTGGACTGCAGAGCCGCAGCAGAGCGCAGACAAAGTCGGCGTATTGCTTCGGTACGTCAGCCCGGATGACAGCAACGGATTCCCCGGAGAAATTACTACGGAAGTACTGTACACGCTGGACAATGACAATCAGTTCTCCATTCATTTTGAAGCAACTACTACCAAACCCACTATTTTAAATTTAACCAACCACACCTACTTTAATTTAAGCGGCAACTTAAAAGAGACCATTAAAGACCATGTCCTGACCGCCAATGCGGACCGTTACCTGGAATTGCGCAAAGACTGCATTCCTACCGGTCGCAAGGTTCCGGTAGACGGTACTCCCTTTGACTTCCGCAATGGCAAAGCCATTCGGGAAGGCGTAGAATCCGACTACCCGCAAAATGTTATGGTCCGCAATGGCTTTGATCATCCGTTCCTTTTTGCAGAGGACGGAGCCAACTGGCACACCCTGCAACTGCACTGTGCTTCCTCCGGCCGCACCCTGACCATGGGAACGGATTATCCCTGCTTTGTTATGTATACCGGCAACTACATAGATGACTCCGCTGTCATCCGCGGGCGCCGTACCGAAGCACAAATTGGCGTTGCTTTGGAAGCGCAGGGGTACCCTGACGCAATCAACCACCCGGACTTTCCGTCCGTGGTGCTGGAACCGGGAACAGTATATTCCCATAATACAGTCTGGCATTTTTCTGCAAAATAGCTTATAATGAACAGGCGTTCCAAAGGGGCGCCAATCCGCGGGTATAATTCATCGGTAGAATGTGACCTTCCCAAGGTCAATAGGTGGGTTCGACTCCCATTACCCGCTCCACAAACCGGCCTGCCGCTGTTGCGGTGGGCCGGTTCTTTTTGTAAAGAACTGTATCGCCTGAGGGGAAGGGGTTCCTAGCATGTACACTTAAGTTGATTTTGGACAATCAGAGGTTAGCTTTTGCTAACCATTTGCACAAAAAGCCGCCTTTGCCCTTTTCTTACAAGGAAAAAGATGCTACTATGATAGTGTTGATTTTGCCAAAGGAGGGAAAAAAATGAAGCTACAGGAATCAGGAGAAATGTACCTGGAAAGTATTCTGCGTTTATCCCAGGATCATACTCTGGTTCGCTCGGTAGATTTGGCGGAATTCATGGGTTTTTCCAAGCCAAGCGTTAGCCGTGCTGTTGGTCTGTTAAAAGACGGTGGTTACCTGAATATTGATGACAACGGCGGACTGGTGCTGACCGAAGCCGGAGAAACCGTTGCAAAGGGAATTTACGAACGTCATGTTCTGCTTACCAAGTTGTTTGAACAGATTGGCGTTTCTCCAAAGGTAGCAGAAGAAGATGCCTGTCGGATTGAGCATGTTCTTTCGGATGAGACCTTTGAAGCCTTAAAGAAAGCACACGAAAACGACTGAGTACCAAAGTTTAGAAGCCGGAGCAGTTGCTCCGGCTTCTTTTTATTGCAAATTGTAATTCCTATACGCCTCTGTTATCTCCGTTACTTTCTAACGGAAACTAACAGATTGTGCTTTCCCTTTTTGGACAACCCCCTGTCCTCCTGCAGGGAAATCCGTCCGTATCCCCGTACGGAAAGAATCTGGCCCGGTTTCAATTCCTGACTGCCGTCTTCCTTCAGGCGTCCATCCAGGTAAATTTTATGCGCCCGGAACAGGTCCTGCGCCGCCTGTCGGGACAGGTGATAAGTTTTGGCTACAATCAGGTCCAAGCGCAGACTGGACACCTGAATTGGCACTTCCTCCGGGGGATTGGTCTTCAACTCCGGCAGGTTCTGAATTTCTTCCACGGTTACCGTGGTGTGTTTTATGCGAGTCAGTTGCTCCTGAATATACGGAGCAATCTTCTGCGTGCAAAAGACATACGCCACGTTGCCGTCTAAATAAATGTCCCCCAGTGTATTGCGTTCTATGCCCAGGTTCATTAAGGAGCCTAACACATCCCGGTGACTCAGGTCATCGGAAAAGCGGGCATTCTTCGGAGCCAGTTTCAAGCAGGTAATAGGAAAATCTTCTTCATACCCCAGGGTTTCCGGACTGCCAATGCAAAGCATCCGGCGTTCGCAATCTTCCTGTCCCCCGTAAAGGGTATACGGAAGCGTTGGGTACTCCGCCAGGAACTGATAAAAATCATCCTGCTCTGCCAGGCTTAGGAAATTGGAAAAGGCATAGCGGTTTCGTTCCCACTGATGCACCATATCAGAAAATGATTTTGCCATGGTTACTTGTATTCTTCATACAGCGGCTTGCGCTCTGCTTCATTATTTTCATCCAGCTGTACTTCTTTTTCCAGATCAGCCATAATTTCATCTACAGAGGCATTCATCCAGTCCGGCTCATCTTTCTTTGGAGCCGGTACCGGTGCCGGTGTGCGCTCCCATTCCTCTTCCTGCGGAGCAACCACTTGCGGCACCTTCTGTGCGTGTGCATTCAAATAGGTTGTGGAATGGTGTACTTCCTCTTCCCCGTCCTCTGCTTCTTCCAGCTTCGGCGCCTTCGTCTTCATGTTAATAACGGTGAAGGCGGCATACGCACCGGACAGCACGCCAATGCCACCGGCAATGCAGAGGATGATTTTAATCTGACTGCTCATGCTTTTCTGTGTGGTTTCTTCTTCCACAACAGGGTCTTCCTGCACGGCCTCTTCCGACACAATTTCCTCTACCCCGTCATCGTTGGTAGCAAACACGGCGCTACCGGCCACTGTCAAAGACAGAAGCAACAGAACGGAAAGAAGGACTGAACATAGTTTTTTCATAATGGGTCTTCCTTTTATAAAGTGATAATGCCGGTTGCATGCAGTAGGATAACAACCGCAAGAATAACAAGGTAACTAACAGCCATGGCAATTGCCGTTTGATACGACTTCATGCGGATGGCCATGACTACAGTACCAATGACAATCAGCGCTGTAGAAACAAGAAGAAGGATGAATCCGGTCGTGGACATTTATAAATCCTCCCCTTCCTCTTCGTAATACTTGGTGTAAATGTTTTTCTTTGGCATGAAGCCAAGTCCGGAAGAATCTACTGCAGTATAAAAATCGTCTTTCTGCGATGCAGTTGCTTCAAAGTCTTCCGGAGATTCTTCCCATCCAAGCGAGGCAGCCAATCCGGAGAACGAAAGGTCTTCGTTGCTTCTGGTAGCCAACAGATTTTCTTTCTTTTTCTTTTCTTTCGCCTTTTTGGTTGCTTTGGTGGAAGTTTTCTTGGCAGCAGCTTTCTTGGCATCGGTCTCCGTTGCTGCCTTTTTCTGAGAAGCAGTCTCTTCTTCTACAATAATGGCAGCTGCTGTGGCAGACAGCCCCATGCCGCGCAGGGATTCTTTCCGGGCGGCGGCTTTTTCCGCTGCCTTTTTCTCTGCTGCGGCCTTCTTTGCAGCAGCCTGCTCGGCTGCTTTCTGTTCCGCAGCAGCCTTGGCCGCTTGCTTCTCTTTTTGCTTTGCTTCTATAGCCGCTTGCTTTTTGGCAAGAGCCTCTTTTTTGGCTTCTTCTTTTGCAGCCAGGGCGGCTTCCTTCTCTGCCGCCTTTTTGGCAAGAGCTTCTTCCCTGGCAGCCTTCTTTGCCGCCGCAGCCGCTTCCTTCGCGGCCTTGGCTTCTGCCAGTGCAGCTGCTTTTGCGGCAGCCTTCTCCGCTGCCTGCCGTTCGGCCTCCGCCCTTTCCGCGGCAGCCTTTTCTGCTGCCTTCCGTTCGGCCTCCGCCTTTTCTGCGGCAGCCTTTTCTTTAGCTTCCTTCTTTAAGGCAGCCGCCTTAGCTTTCTCTTCGGCAGCTTTTTCTTTTTTCTCCTGCCGCGCTTTGGCTTTGGCGGCTTTCTGTGCCTGCTGTTCCTCTGCGGACGGCAGCGTGCCCAGCGCTTCAAATCTGGCATAGCGGTTGGCAAACAACAGTACGGATTCGTACACAAGAGCTACTAGCACTAAAATGGCAATGACCAACAAGGCTTTCCCGCGGCCGTCCGCAAACAGAGCGAACAGCAGGGCAAGCACCGTCAGCACCAGATTAATATCATGTAGGATTTCTGCTGTGCACGTATGCTGCGCCACGTTTGCTTCGTCCTTGTCCGGGATCAGCATCTTCTTTGCCTTTCCCGATTGGAACAGGCGAAAGAAGACCAGATCCGCGTTGCGCAGGGCAAAGTAACCTTTGTCCGTAACAGCATGGCTTCCTTCCTTGGTGACGTCCGGTGCAACGCCGACAATCAAACGTGCGGCAGCCTGATACGCAAGCACCAGAAATCCAATAAAGAAAGGTTCCAGAACCGTACTGGACTCATATTGTACAATCATCCAAATCAGAAAGCCCAGTGCCAGCAGCGCGGCACCCGCTAACAATCCGATTAGAATTTTTTGGTATTTTGCTTTCGTCATAATATCCCCCTAGGAAAGCTTTTATCGCACTAAATTATACCTTATATAAGGCCAGAATAAAAGATAAATGGATTTTCAGCGCTGTGTGTTACAATAAGAAAAAACATTCTGACAGGAGGGCTTACTATGCGTGTCATTACTTGTGCAGACCAAAATGGCGGTCTGTTTTTTAATCAGCGCCGGCAAAGCCGTGACCGTCTGCTGATAGAAGACGTGCTTTCTTTCTGTAAAGGCAGCACACTTTACATATCAGAATATTCCAAAATACTGTTTCCGGATACCGTTTCCGTCATTGTAGCAGACCATCCTTTAGAAGCCGCAAAAGACGGGGATTTCTGCTTTACCGAAGGGCTTTTACTGGCTCCGGCAGAGGCCACTATAGAAGAATTCATTCTGTACCGTTGGGACAAAGTTTATCCGGCAGATGTCTTTCTGGATTTGGATTTAACCCAGTGGCACTTGCAGGACACCTATGAACTGGTTGGCAGTTCCCATGACAAGATTACAAGAGAGGTTTATACAAAATGAAAAAAGGAAAAGGTCTCCTTGCCGGATCCCTGACCATTCTGGTTACCATCCTTGGCGTTAGCGGGGCCCTGTTAGGAGAAAATTTACAGGATCAGAATAGTTCTTCCACGCCTAGTAGTTCTTACAGCTCTACTTCTTCTGAATTTGATTATTCTGCTGTTCCGGAATACACTGACTCGCCATACATTGCAGTCAACAACAATGTGCCCTATTTTACCAAGAAGGACTACACCACCGAATCCTATGAAAGCTATGGGGAATTGGATTCTTTGGGAAGGTGCACCAGCTGTATCGCCTGTGTGGGGCAGGATTTAATGCCCACGGAAAAGCGTGGGTCCATTGGTTCTGTCAAGCCCAGCGGATGGCAGATTGCCAAGTATGACTTCATAGACGGAAAATATTTGTACAACCGGTGCCACCTGATTGGATACCAGTTAAGCGGGGAAAATGCCAATGAGCGCAATTTAATTACCGGCACACGGTACTTAAACGTCAGCGGCATGCTTCCCTTTGAGAACCTGGTTGGGGACTATGTAAAGGAAACCGGCAACCACGTTCTGTACCGCTCCACGCCCATCTTTGTGGACGATGAATGGGTGGCACGCGGCGTCCTTCTGGAAGGATATTCCGTAGAAGACAACGGCGAAGGCGTGCAGTTCTGCGTTTTCTGTTACAACGTGCAACCAGGCGTTACCATCAACTACTATGATGGCAGCAACCAGGCCACGGAAAGTTAACCCTTACGGGAATTAAGCATAAAAATTCCGGGAACAGATCAGCTTCTGTTCCCGGTTCTTTTTCGTTTTTTATTCTTCCTCTTGTGCTCCATTCGGATACGCAATAATGACTTTTTCCACGTCCCCGTCCTTGGTGTCCGGTCCGGTGTTGGCGGCCGTATCTTTGTCATCCGAGCTCTTGTCATCCGTATTTACATCTACTTCCGGCAAGTCCGTTGGTTCTGTTTCAGAGACGCTGGGTATTTCATAAGACGCTGTATCCACGGCAGGAGAAGAGCTGTATCCCTTGTCCCGGATGGAAATAACAACGCCGACAACCGCTACAACAGCAAGCGCAAGGATTAAGACAGACAAAATGAGCTTTTTCGGATCTTTCATACCGTCTTACCTCCTTTGAAAAACTGCCGATTTCGGTATATATTATACACAGAGCATCACTTTGCGTAAAGGAGATTCAAATCTATGGAATTTAAAGAACTTGTACAAACCAGACGGAGTTGCCGCGCGTTTGCGGAAAGCCAGCCCATTTCCAATGACACCATTCTGTCTATCCTGAAAGATACGCAGATGGCTCCTTCCTGGAAGAATACCGAAACCGGCCGTTACTATGTGGCCAACACACCGGAGCTAATTGAAAAAGTCTATGCCTGCCTGCCGGGCTTCAATCAGAAAAGCACAGCAGGTGCCGGGGCCTTCCTGGTAACCACCTTTGTAAAAGGCATTTCCGGCTTCAATTCTGACGGGGAAAGAAGCACCCGCGTCGGAGACGAATGGGGCGCCTATGATCTTGGTTGTCAGGCATCCTACCTCCTGCTTTCCGCCAGAAACCACGGTTATGATACCCTGATTATGGGCCTGACCAATGAAGCAGAACTGCGTAAGCTGTTTTCCATTCCGGAAGAAGAAATCTTCATGGCGGTCATTGCCCTTGGCAAGCGTTCCGAAGAGCCGGTACTGCGTCCACGAAAAGACATAGCTGATATTGTTAAATTCTTTTAATTTGCAACTACACGTGCAACGTGTTATCCACTTCTAAAAATCTGCTTCTACAAGGACAGATGGATACCGTGCATTAAACCGGAAATAGATTTCCTTCAGGTCATCCTCTATTAAATAGGAAACGCCTTCTTCTGCCAGTCTTTTCGGGACGCCGTAAAAGGCTTCCGCAACGCCGCCGGCAATGGCCGCCGTGGTGTCACAGTCCCCACCCATGGAAATGCAGGTCCGAATGCAGTCTTCGTAATCTGTAGATTCCAGGAACATTTCCATGGCCTGCGGGACGGTTCCCATGCAGGTTTCGTCAAAGGAAAACGTGGGGCGAATGTCCGCCAGAGTAAAATCCATGTTATAAAAGTGTTCCTGAATATAGCTTCGGATTTCCTGTTTTGTTTTTCCGTGGTTTGCCAGCCAGACGCAGGCCGCTGTGCAGGCAGCCCCTTTCAGGCCTTCCGGATGATTGTGGGTTCCCTTGGTTACCTGCTCCGATAAGGAGATGGCTTCTTCCAACGTGTCAGCCACAAATCCGCAAGCGGAAACGCGCATGGCTGCGCCATTTCCAAGGCTGTTATAGGGCTGTGGATGGTCTGACTGCAGCCAACCATAAAAGCGTCCGCCGTACCCGCCGTCCGGGTGAAGGCGACCAAGCTTGTGCATGTAAGTACAGGCTAAATCGCATAAAGAAATGGATTTTCCGGAGTCTTCATAATCCAGCAGCGCCTGCGCCACCGCAAGGCTCATAATGCTGTCATCCGTTCTGCGGCAACCCGGCTGGAAAAAGGGAAATTGCTTGGTGTGAATGTTGTCAAACTCATACACGGAGCCAACAATATCTCCAATTAAAGCACCAATCATCTTAGTCTCCTTGGGGTTCCACTGCAGGTGTAATCTGCTGCATAAAGTACTGCTCCGCTTTCGGGAACAGTGCTGGGAAGCGGAACCACTTGCTTAACAGGCGGTCAAAGAATCCAATCAGCGCACCGTTTACCGCGCACATAATCAGGGTTCCAACGCCGACGCCAACCAGCTTCCGGAAAATCAGAAGGGTCATCAGCAAACTTAACACCAGCATGCTGCAATCAAATCCAATTTTGAATTTCGTGCGATTCAGCTGATATTGTTCCGTAATTCCCTTCACAAAGAAGTCATAAACCTGTGGATACAGGTACGTTTTAAAGAACAGTGCTACCGAAATACCGGTCAGGCATTCTCCAACCAGGAAGAAAATAATACGAACGGTCATGGACAAGGAACCGGCGGCAATTACTTCCGGAGAAAATGCCGGAATGACACTCCGCCAAAAATCCAGAACCGCACCATACAGCAGTCCGGTAACAAAGGCGCCGAAGTAAGCTACTTTCAGCTTTTTCATGATGATACAGAACAGCACAAAGGCAATGCCCTGAATAATATATTCGCCCTGGCCAAAGGTAATGCCCAAAGCCCTGCTGAGAATATAAGCCGGTGCAACAATCATGGAAACACCGAAGTCGGCTGCCGTTACCATGGCAACCGAAAATGCCATGATAACAATAGCCAGCAAATAGGTAACTTCAGCAGGAAGCGGCAGTTTCTTAGGCATTGGCTGCTTTCTGTTCTTCATACTGTTCCGGGGTAAAGTCAATAAATTCATCTAAAGCTGCTTCAATAGCCGGATCCTTCTTAATCTTCGGATCTTTGTAAATTTCGCCGCCCTTAACAACCATATCCAGCTTACGAAGTACCTTCAGGTCATCCAGCGGGTTCTTGGCGCAAACAATAAAGTCTGCATACTTGCCCTTTTCAATGGTACCTACATCGCCGTCAATCTTGGCAATTTCAGCGTTTCTCTTGGTGGCAGTGTACAGCGCAAAGCTGTTGGAAACACCGCACCACAGATGGAAGTACTGTAATTCTCTCCACATATCATAGTGGCGGATAAACGGGCAGCCGGTGTCGGTCCCCAGGCCAACCGGGATGCCGTTTGCAAGGCAGGCCTTGGCGCAGTTTACAATACCTTCAAAAACAACGGAACCGTTCAGACGACCCAGGTCTCCGCAGTGGGAAACAGATTCATCAAACAGAGTGTATGGAACTGCCGGGGAAATGGTGCAGATGTCTGCAGATCCGGTTTCTTTGAAGAGTGCAATAATTTCATCATCCGGCTGTGCGCCGTGTTCAATGGTGTCTACGCCGCCTTGCAAAGCAACCCGGACGCCTTCCGGGGACTCAACATGGGCTGCCACCATCAGGCCGTGCCGGTGGGCTTCTTCGCAGCATGCCTTTACCATTTCCAAAGGCATGCGAAGGGCACCCGGCTCGCCCGGTACGGTTGCGTCCATAACGCCGCCGGTAATCATCAGCTTAATCAGGTCTACGCCCTGATCTGCAATTTCCTTTACCTTGGCAACGGCTTCTTCCGTAGTTTCACATTCTACTGCAAGGGAACCTGCAAAGTGGCCACCCGGAACAGTAACTGCATTGTTGGCAACCAGCATTCTTGGGCCGACAATTTTGCCTTCCTTAACCTTGTCACGGATGTGGGAGTCACACTCTTTAACACCACCAACCGTACGAACGGTAGTACAACCACTAAGCAGTTCATCCTTGGCCATACCATACTGAATTCTTTCCAGTGCAGGATAAACGCCGGGAATCTTCAGCACCTTGAACAGCTTCTTATAGTCAATTGGTTTCTGGTTTTCTTTCGTGGCTTTTCCGGAAGAAGGCATATGAATATGCAGGTTAATAAACCCAGGCATAATATACTTCCCTTCCAGATCCACTTTTTCATAGGAGTCCAAATTAACTCCTTCTGCCGGAACAACATCGGTAATCATTTCGCCATCGGTCAGAATGACTAAACCCGTTTCCGGTTTCATATCTTCATTGCCGTTTAAAACAATGCCGTTAATAAACGCTTTTTTCATTAGGACAATCTCCTTTTTGGTCTTTTTCTAACGGTCATTATAGCACAAAAAGCAGTTGAAGGAAGTTCCTTCAACTGCTTTCCTTTAAGTTTTTCGTGAATGAGAATTATGCTTTCCATTCAGAAAGAGCTATTCCATTCAGGCACAAATAGGATGCCTGATAAGCGCTGATTAATTGTAGTGCTTCTTCTTCAGATAAGCTCCGTGCATCCTGGTCCTGTTCTGTATAGGTCCACACAGGAGTGTCTCCGGATTCAGCATAGGTAATGCTGCCGGTGGTACGAAGCATCCCGTTTTCATAGGTATTCTTTTCCCAAAGTGAGCTGTCATATCCGTCAGAGGCTTCATTGTAGATGATATTGTTTTCCCCCATGTAGTAACAGTCCCGCTCATTGGACTGCAGCATGGAAGTAACCACGCCGTCATACACATCATACAGGTCCAGAATAACGGAAGCAATGCTGTCCCCGCGGTCTTCGTTGTTGAAGAGAATCAGTTCCTTCTGCCCGTCTGTATCCAAATCCAGGAATGCATAACAAACGGATTCCAAGGCGTCCCCTTCCGCCGCCAGATAGGAAACCAGGTAATTTACGTTCTTTTCCGTCATTTCCTCTGCGCTGTAATTCTGGTCAATTGCTGTCTTGTAAGCAGTTAAAACTGCAGCATAGGTCTGTTCTGATTCTGTGTCCCGCTCCGCTTCATTCTTCTTTTTTCCGCAGGCTGAGAAGGACAGCAGCAGGCTGAGCAGTAATACTACTGTCATAGAAAGTGTCACGCACCGTTTCAAAAGAGTTCCTCCTTTTCCCATTCCGGTTGCTTACCAATTATTTCTTGGTTGCCAAAACCTTGGCAGCCGGCACCACTTCAGATGCATCTTCCAAATGCTTTTGCTGATCATCAAAGAAAATGTGTGCCCCAAAGGCCTTCAAAATATCCGCCTTCTTCATGCCGCCCAGGAAGAACGTTTCGTCCACACGCACATTCCATGCCCGCAGGGTACGGATGACCCGTTCATGAGCCGGCGCATTGCGCGCGGTAACCAAAGCGGTGCGGATGGGGCTCTGTTTTTGATCAAACTGGAACTGAACCAGCGAGATGGTTTTCAACAATTTGGCAAACGGGCCTTCCGGCAACGGGTTTTGCGCGTTTTGCCGTTCATGCTCTGCAAAGGCTTCCAGGCCTTCCTTTTGGAAGATTTCTTCCGATTCTCCGGAAAAGATAACGGCATCTCCGTCAAAGGCAATGCGAATCTGATGAATGGCAGCTTCCGGGTCCACGTTCAGCTTGTCATGCGGACAGATTAAGCCCGCCGCAATGCCGGATTGCAGAGCGTCCTGCACATCCGTTTCGTTGGCGGACAAGAATAAATCTGTCCCGAAGGCGGAAAGATACGGCGTAATATTTCCGCCGCCGACCAATGCTGCCCTGGTAATATCCAGACCGTAATGTTCAATGGAATTAAAAATCCGCATACTGGTATCCGTACTGTTCTTTGACATGATGACAATTTCCGTCAGCTGCCGGTCTCCCAGATTTAAATTATGCAATGCCTTTACCAGCGGAAATGCCGTTCCCGGTTTTAGCAGAACGTTTTCGTGTTCCCGTTGGTATGCTTCATAGGCAGCAAGACCCTGCTCTTCAAAAATCCGGTTTTCTTCCTGTAAATCAAAAAGAGCACGGGAAGACACCCCGATTACCAGTTTATCGTCTACCTGAAATGCCATTGGTTCACCTCTTCTTCCCAATCTTTATTGTCTGCTTTCATTCTATCATAAAAAGGAAAGAATCTAAAAAGAAACAGCCAGACAGGGACGCCTGAAAGAGGAATCCGGTCCGGCTGTTTTTTCATGTGTTAAGACACTTTCATGGTGTCTATGTAGAAGCGAAGCTTACCATTGTCATCCGTTTGGAACTGGCCACTAACGGTAACTGTATCCCCTACTTTTCTGGCATTGACCAGTTTCATTAGTTGGGTATCCGTACCATCTGCCACATTACAGGCAATGGTTTCTCCGGCATAATCCCCGGTAGTTGGTGTCAGGTCTATGTACCCAACAGCATCATCCGTTGCTTTTACCTTTGCGGTAAAGGTCATGGACGTACCTGTATATTTTTTTGCAGCTGCGGAAGAATCCGCTTTGGATTCGGCAAGCACCTGATCTATGCTGTCCTTTTCATAGGTTACATCCGGATCTGTATATCCGGCTTCCGAGTCCTGGGTAACAGTTTCTACGGAAACAGCTGCATCTTCGGACGCAGCGCCGGTGCGGCTCCGGTTCCAGGAAATCAGGCAAACCACGATTACTACAATTGAAACAAGCAACAGGCCAAGCGAGACAGCCAGCTTAATTTTATTCTTCTTATCCACTCCGTGCCTCCTGCAATTATCCAACAACTGTGGTTTCTCTGGCGGACAGCTGTTTGCCGTCCTTGCTACTGGTGTAGGTATACTCTGTGTAATTCTGTGTATAGGTTACTGCTGAACTGCCATCAGAAAGAGCCGTTTCCAGCTGTTGGAACACAGCCTGACACTGGGAGTAATCTCCCATGGAAGGCGTACAGGTTTGTAACAGAATAGTACAGCAAAGCTGATACAGTGTATCTTCCTTTGTACTTGCAGTCAGAACAGAAGGTCCGCTTTCGCTGAATTCAAAGTAAATGCCGGTTTCTTCATTATTGGAAAGGACAGCAAAGCGAATGGTTTTATCCGTCTTTTCTTCTTTCAACGTCAATGCCGTTTCAGAATATCCGGCATCTTTTGTGCCCTCCAGTGCCGTCTGGATTTTTTCCAGCATGGCATTTCCGTCACTTAAAATGTCAATGTTGTCATCCACGTCCGGATTGGCGTCCCCATATAAGGAGGCCGCATCCGCGGGGGCCGTCGGTTCTGTATATCCGTTGGTTACCTTCCGGTGTTGTGTCAGTTTGACACCGGCAATAATAATGGCAACAACAACAAGAACTAATGCAATTACAGCAATGATTTTTTTCTTCATGAAATGTCTCTTCCTGATTTATGCAGTTTCGTAATAAAGCTGATTTCCGTCCATGGTCAACTGATTGGAACCGTAATCAGAGTTATTATACTGGTCATAATAATAATTGTACGGGCCATCCTGTTCTTCCCCGTAATAGGAATAGGCATAGGTTTTTGCATTCTTTGCCGAGCTTACCCCGAAAAGGACGGCGGCAAGAATACCACACACAGCCAGAATCAGAAGAACAATAAACCACGGTCTTTTGATCAGCGGCGTTTTATAGGCAGCCCCGCAATATGGGCATTGGTCATGATCATTGACGAAAGTCTGTCCGCAACTTTTACAGGTAACGGTTTTCGGCTCCATACCAACCAGCTGGTTTACATTGTCCTGTACCAGAACAGCAGCTACCATACCGGCAACCAGGGCCGCCAGAATCATGGCCAGTGCCGTATTCATGCTGCGGTCATAGGGCTTTCCGGCGCAGGCATAATATTTGTCCAGCTTTTCTACCAGTTTGTAATACCAGTAAAGCTGATAATACGGAACAATCATGCAGAGCAGTAAATTGGCTACCGGACTTAAGCCCGGATCTTCCTGATCCTGATACATGAATTTACTCATTCTGTAAATCCAGACCCAATAATAAATACCAAACGTTAAAAATAACAAAAGGACATGCTGTACCATGCCAATATAGTATTGCTGATTTTGTGGGGTTTGAAACGGATTGGACGCGTTTTGTCCGGAAAATGCCGGGTCCTGATACATTTGATAATCCATAATTTTCCTCCTCTGTTTCTCCTTTATTTCTTGGCTTTTTTATTGTACTATCCGGGCCAGGTTGCGTAAAGGTAAAGGCTTAAGTTTTCACCAAAATGTCCTGTAAAAATTCTGCCAGGGCTGTTCCGATTTTGACGGCCGTTGCCGTGGTCGGGTGTAAATTATCCACCGTGGTGCTGCCGCAGTTTTCCGCCGTAATCAGGGAATAGGAACTGGTTTTAAAATGGTACAGCCGGATTTTGGATTCCTTGCTGTATTTTTCTGCGATTTGGTTTACCGCATTCTGATAATCCGTATACGTCAGACCAAGTTTATTTTGAATTTTTTCCCGGTTGCTGACTTTGTATATGTCCTGATTGTCTTTCTGACTATAGAACATATCTACCACCACAATTTTCAGAGGTGCTTTTCCTTCAGAAACCCGCTCCTGACTTGCCTGAATCAGTGCGGCAAAGATCTGGTTCCAGGCGCCATAAAAGCTTTCCTGATCCGTAGATTCCAACGTACCAAGCGGCACGCTGCAGCTGTGGTCATTGGCGCCGCCTTCCAAAACAATAACGTCAAAGTCCTTCAGGGACTTGTGGTTTTCCTGCATATTCAGCAGTTCATTGCAGGTTGGTGTTTTTCCCTGTTGCAGCAAACGGAGTTCATCTGCCAACACACTACGAACTCCACTCCGTTTTGCTACGGTAGCGCCCGGAATACCGGCATTGTAAAAGTCCAGGCCGGTCAGTTGGGATACCCGGAATGGGAAAGAATACCGGTATCCTGTGTTTTGTGTGGTATAGGGGCTTCCGTAGGAAATGCTGTCCCCCAGGAACAGGATGCTTTGATCCGTATACTTACGGTTTTCCACTGTAAAAGACTGATCATAATCGGCATACACCGTTGTTCCATCCTGCTTATAGTAGGCAACCACCGTATAATACGGAAGCTCTGCCTTGTAGGAAATGGTAACCGAGCAGTTTTCTACCGCTTCATCCGTTTTGCCGGCACCATTGGACACAGTCTGATAGGTTTGATAATTTCCTTCTTTGGCCTGGGTGGTATCTCCGGTATCCAGAACGGTTTCCCAGGTTATCTTCCCCTTTTTGTCTGCAGACCCTTGCTGAATCAGGTATCCGTCTGCATTCGGAACCGCCTGCCAGGTCAGAACAGCACCGGTTGGCTTGCGTCCCGTTGCCAATTCTTTTACGGAAACCGTACCAGAGGCATCTGTCAGATTGACAGATGAAATGGTTGCTGCCGGGAAAGAAAAGAACCCTTCCGCATTGTAATAACCAATCTGCTCTTTGTTTTCTTCTGTTTGATACTGCGGCACAATCCGATACCGTGTACCGTTGACATTGGGATCATAGTAAGCAAAATATTTCCCATCCAGATACTGCTTTTTCTGTTGGTCCGTCATACTGGTCTGATACACATCCGTATACGTCAGCGTATCTGAAGATCCATTACCGGTAACCGTAGTCAGGAAGGAATATCCGCTTTCCTGCGGCAGGCGGCGGTAGATGCGGTAAGACGTTGCCCCAACATCGGAAAAAGAAATGGTAGACGATAAATTTTCAGCGGTAACCGTTGCTTCCGTTACACCTTTAGGCGTAACCATTTCTGTTCCTTTTCTGCCGAAGGTGTAAATTTTTCCATTCGGGCGCACGGTAACACAGCGCACGGCATAGGTATAACGTTGTCCCGGCGTTACCGTCTTGTCAGTATAGGAAACGGCGTCCTTCTTTCCGGTCAGGACTGCCAGTTTTTCATATTTGGAACTGCCTTCTGCTTTCCGGAGGATTTGATAACGCCGGCCCTTTTTGCCTAAAACCAGAAGTACATACGTACCGGTATCATTCTGCTCTCCTGTATTAAGATACGTAACACTTTGGATTTCTGCGGGAGAAAGGAACGGATCAAAGGTGGGCAACAAGAAAACACAAAGAAAAACTGCCAATGCAAAAGCGGGAATAAAAATCAGCAGGAAAATTCTTTTTTTGTTTTCCGTTCCGGTCCATTTCCGTAGCATAAGCAGTCCTCCTTCCTTTTTGTTTTCTTCTGAAATTTCTATTTATTAAACCAAAGATATGACGAAGATGCAACTATAGTGAAAGCGTCCTGCTTTTAGATACAACGAAAATGCCGCTGTAGAAAAAGAGTCCGGTACGTCATTGTAAAGGGAAAGCCTTTACAAAAATTGGAATCAGCGTTTCTTTTTCCGAAAGGTTCTTACCGTTCATACCAAGTTTGTGCAGAAAACCGCTATTTTTTTGGTTCTTTGCTATGCTGAAGAGGACCAAAAAAGAAAAGAAGAGGTGTATTTATGTTTTCTGAAAATTTACGTTCCCTGCGGAAAGCCTATGGACTGACGCAAAAAGAACTGGCAGCCCAAATGAATCTGACCCTCCGAACCATCCAGAATTATGAAAGAGGCCAGGTTCTTCCCAAAAAGCGAAACACCATTCAACGGCTGGCAGAATTTTTTGACGTCCCCATTTCCGCTCTTTTAGGGCCGGAGGATTTTTATGTTATGGGTGCCGAAGAGCGCGGTGGCCCGTCGGATGCAGTCCGGGTTCGAATGCTGTTGTCTGATATGACCGCCCTGTTTGCCGGCGGCAATCTGGAAGAAAGTGACAAAACCCTGATGATGCGTACACTGAATACCTTGTACTGGGACTCCAAAGCCTATGCCGAAGAAGCAGAGGGTGGTGCAGAAACCCAGGCCTTTGTGGATGAACATCTTTATGGCTTCTAATAAACTGTCCCGTCCCTCCCGAATTAAGTGTAAAGCAAAAAGCCTTTACGGATTGCAGGATAGTCCGTTTTCCCTGCCAAATCCTTTTCAAATCTGCGCTATGATAGGGGTACAGACCCGTTTTTATGACCTGGGCTCCTTAAAAGGGCTTTATATTGCCATTAACGGTGTTCCGTATGTGGTCTTAAACACCACGCTGGAAGAAGATACCGCCCGTGTGGTTTGTGCCCATGAATTAGGGCATCATGTACTGCATCAGGACCTGGCCACGCTACATATTTTAAATGAATATGAGCGTTACCGTAGCCAGACCAAAACCGAGCAGGAAGCCAACCTATTTGCCGCTCATCTGCTGTTACCGGATAAGCTGTTACAGGAAACCCTGGCGGAGGAGCCGGATCCGGCCCGGGCGGCCGGGATCCTACGGGTGCCGCCGGAGCTGCTGCAACTGAAGCTGGCCGACGACGGCATTTCCTGCCCCCTGCCGCCATCCGACTTCTTACGGCATACGCCGAATCAGTAGGATGACGGGTTCCGCCTGATTTCGTTCTGCAAACTGCCGGATGCGTTCCATTTGGTCCGCGTCCGGCTCTTCTTCTAAGAAGTAGTAGTTTCGGTACGTGTCCTCCGGACTGCAGCAGGAAATCAGGTGAGGCAGGTAATCCGTCTGTTCCAGGCCAACCGGTTCCAGCAGCTCCGCAAAGCTGCCCGGCTCCTCCCGCAAGTACTCGGCTAATGCCAACTGTAATAACGCCCCGTAGAAAGACATCTGATTCATATGCTTACCTCCATTTCACAGGAAATCTATGTTCCTTTCTTTGCAAGGACACTATACCTAACTTTCCGGTAAAATACTGTAAAATGGAATGAATAGACAAAATAAAGGAATGAGCGGTAACGCTCATTCCTTCGTTCTTTCCGTTTGTGGCAGATGAGCGGCTTTTAGCTTATTCGCTCATTCCCAACACGTTAACCATTATTAATTCGGGACAGGAAGCTTTGCAGCCGTTCGGTCTGCGGATGGTCAATGACCTCTTCTGCAGGACCCTGCTCTACAATATAGCCACCGTCCATAAAAATAATGTAATCCGCTACATCGCGCGCAAAATTCATTTCATGGGTTACAATGACCATGGTCATGTGCTGCTCTGCCAGTTGGCGGATAACCTTTAAAATTTCCCCGGTCAGTTCCGGGTCCAGTGCGGAAGTCGGTTCATCAAAGAACAGAATTTCCGGATTCTTGGCCAGTGCACGGGCAATGGATACCCGCTGCTGCATGCCGCCGGACAGCTGGCATGGATACATATTTTCCGTACCCTCCAGACCCATTTGCTTCAGCAGCTGTCTGGCTTCCGCTTCCACTTCTGCCTTATTTCTGCCATCCACAACTACCGGTGCTTCCATGACATTCTTCAAAACGGAAAAATGCGGAAACAGATTATAGTTTTGGAACACCAGTCCGAAATGCTGGCGGATCCGTTTCAGTTCTTCCTTCTCTGCAAAAACCGGAGTATCTCCGTTCATGCGAACCAGGTAATCTTCCCCATAC
>CAVFBE010000010.1:0-42801 GCA_963620745.1 Muribaculaceae bacterium
CAAATTGAAATTTCAGGGTTCTTTCGTTCGTTGTTGTTCAATTTTCAAGGTACTTTGCACTCGCTGCGGCGTTGCGCCGTCAAAAGAGTGCTTTGTTATAATAGCAAACCGGCAACCCAAAGTCAACATAAAATTTTCTCAATTTTCTTATTTTTTTCTTTGGCACTATTTTTGAAATAGTGTCCTAAGGCACCTGCCACCACAAGATATATTTCCATTGGTTGGTGTTGCTTTTTTACGGGTGCTCTATTATAATGTTTCTTGCTGAGCCGGTGTGTTGGAATTGGCAGACGAGACGGACTCAAAATCCGTTGCTGGAAACAGCGTGCGGGTTCGACCCCCGCCACCGGCACCAGGAATGCGCCCACTCTGAGAAATCAGAGTGGGCGCCTTTTTTGTTCAGGTGGGTGTTTTTGGTTTGGGTGGTGTTTTTGCTCAGACGGTGATTTTGGTTCAGGTGGCGCGGGGCGGTTCCGCACGAAAGACGCGGAACAGTGGCAGGCAGGCGGAAAAGAAGTCCCGGTAGGCGCGACAATAGTTGCGGTCTGCCCGGCTTCTTTTGCATCCGCCGCCACGGCACAGCGGATAATAGCGGCAGATTTGGCACTGTGGGTCCGTCGGCAGGCTTTCCCTGATAAAGGCAATGGCTTTTGGGGAAGCAGCCATGGCGGATAAGTCTCCGGTCCGAATGTTGCCAAGGAGCCATTCATCCAGGCAGTAGAAGTCACATGGATAAACATTGCCATTTCCCTCTACCACAAACTGATGCATACAGTGGCCACAAACACCACACTGCTCCGGCTGCTGACCCAGATACAGACGGACCCAGTTGTCAAACTGCCGCACGCTGGTGTATTGCCCGCGTACGTAGTCTTTCACATAGGCATTGAAGGCATGGATTAAAAAGTATGCGTATTGATCATTGGTCATGTATAAGGGACTATCCGCACAAAGCTCTTTTTGGTCCTCCAGCGGGCGAAGGCACGGAATAAATTGCAGATACCGAAAGCCCTGCTGCTTAAAGAACGCATAAATCTGATCAATGTGATCGGCAGCATAGCCGGTAACCACCGTTAAAATATTGAAGTCTACCTGATATTCCTCCAACACTCTGGCTGCCAATAAGATGCGGTCAAAGGAGTTCTTCCCTTCTGCATCGGTCCGGTACTGGTTTGCCGCTTCTGTTCCGTCCAGGCTGAGCCCGACCAGGAAGGAATGCTTCCGGAAGAATGCAGCCCACTCCGGGTTGATCAACAGCCCGTTTGTCTGAATACTATAGTATATAGGACTTCCTTTGGTATTCTTTTGCGCTACATACTCCGTAAAATGCGAAAAGTAGGATAATCCGACAAGGAGTGGCTCGCCGCCCTGAAACGCAAACGCAATGCTTCCCCCATCTGCAAACTGAAGTGCGCTGTCAATCAGCCGTTCTGCCGTTGTTTCCGACATCATGGGAAAATGCGCCTGCTCCCGGTGTGAAGTAACATCATGGTAGAAGCAATACCGGCATTGCAGGTTACAGGCATCTGAAGCCGGTTTGATCATAATGGAAAGCGGTGTCAAATCTGCCCCCTCCGGTTATTCTTAAAGTCATTTGCAATTTCATGCATACGCTGGTTCATTTCCTCTGCCACCGTAGGATAGGTCGGCGTCCGGTTGTAGTTTTCCCCGGCGTCATCTGTCAGAATGTGCAGCCAGTTCTTGCGGAACTTATCAAAGAAGGCAGAGTTGTCATTCTGGATGGATTCAAAGTACTTAAATACAACATAATCATTGTCATTCAAGACGTCATAATCATAGTCTTTGTACTCATCCCTGGAAAGAATGTCTTCCGTGGGAATGGCGTATTGGATGGCTTTAATTTTTTCCCGTTTCATGTGCAGAATTGGCGAGTCAGCGGTATGGATTACCTCATGGTCCTTCAGAATCGGAACCATGGACTTACCGTCAATAATGCGGTCTTCCGGCAAATAAGAACTTTCCCCATCCGTACTGGTAACGTTACACAAGTCAATTAATGTTGGGAACAGATCTACTAAGGTAGCAGATTCCTCATACGTGGACCCGGCTTCAAACAAGCCGTCATTATTGCCCCAGCGGATTAAGAACGGTACTTTTTGTCCGCCTTCATAAGCAAGATACTTTCCGCCACGAAGGTCTGCAACAGAGCCCTGTAATGCAGGGCCGTTGTCACTGGTAAAGACAATAATGGTGTCATCCATAACACCCAGTTCTTCCAACGTGTCAAACAGCTGGCCCAGGTAATAGTCAAATTCTGTTACGCAGTCCACATAGGTTCCCATACCGGTGGCGCCATCAAATTCTTCGCCGACATAAACCGGCGCGTGCGGCCACGGGGTGGCATAGTAGGCAAAGAATGGTTCGTCCCCTTCTGTTACCTGCTCTGTAATCCAGCTGCTGAGTTCTTCGTAAATCCACTTAGTGGCGTTGCTCTGGTCCTTCAGTTCGTCGGTTCCGCGGACAATTTCATACTGTCCGTTTTCTTCCTGCACGTGGTAGAACGGCGTCATGTCGTTCACATAATGACTGCCGTAGAAGTAATCAAAGCCCTGATTGGTCGGCAGGTATTCACCGTAGTCTCCCAAGTGCCATTTGCCGAAGCAACCGGTGGCATATCCGGCACTCTTCAATGCTTCCGCAATGGTAATTTCGTCTCCAAGCATACCATCTGCATTGGCACCCATTTCCACGGAGTTATAAAGCCGGGTTGAGGCAAATGGCGAAATGGTATCTACCGTTGGGTAAATAACGTTGTCCGCGTAACCACGGTACGGGTACCGCCCCGTCAGCGCCGCAAACCGCGCCGGCGAGCAAACGGAATAACTGGAGTAGAAATTGGTAAACTGTGCACCTTCTTCTGCCAACCGGTCAATATTCGGTGTCTGATAAATGGCCCCGTTGGCAGAGATGTCCCCGTAACCCAGGTCATCCATTAAGACAAACAATACGTTCGGCGAGTCAGCTACCGACCCGTTCTTATCAATTTTCTTTAAATAGTCTTCCTGCCCTTCCCACATCCGTTCCGTATTCGGCTTGGAACGTAGATTCATGGTCAGCACAAACACTACTGTAGTGCACACCAGGAGGAAACTGCACAGGCGGGACAGCACTCTTTGGCGCGTTGCTTTTTTGTCCATTTTGACCACGCACAGAATTAAGCAGGTCAAAACAACTAAGGACGGCAAAGCCAGCAGCAGATTGCCAAGCAGTCTGGTAAAGAAGTTTCCTTCGCCGGTCAGGAGCGGATGCGCCGCGCTGGAAAATCCGGCAAGGCCGGAGGTGAACGCGCCGAATCCGGCATCCGCTCCCCAGATGATGTAATAGGTCAAAATGCCAAAAAGCGCCGCGCCATATCCCACTAAGAATCCCAGATACAGCTTCTTTTTTCCTAATACACCAATCAGCATAAGAGCGGATACAATGCAGCAGTACCCAACGCAAATGACTGCAGTCAGGTTCAATCGTGTAATCCAGAGTGCCAGCATCAAAGCAAGACCAATCCCCATAATCAGGATTGGAAACACCTTTTTCTCTTTATCCAATTGTATTTTTTTCTCCAAGTCATCATCTCTCCCTATGATTTATTTTTCCGATATTAGCTAAACCCAGTATACCATAGAGGACTATGGTAGCGGTAGGAGGCGAATCGCAGAGAAGAGGAAAAAACGTCAAAGTTTGTGAAAACATTAACAGTTATCTAATAGAGTTCTGCTGCCCTTTTGGCAATTTTGTTTAATAAACAAAGTCTCCTTTGCAAAGAATGACGAAGTTTCCTCACAGGTGTGAATCTTCACTCACACCTTGAAAAAGTCCGTTTCACAAGTGTTATATTTTATCTTAGCAAGGCATTGTTACTGGTGCTTTGTCGTTTATTACTTAGCCATTTTTGTTTGAAGGAGGACAAATGCATGAAAACCCGGTTGGAATCTGATTCTGTCGGAACATTGGAAATACCTGCAGACGCTTACTACGGTGTACAGACCTATCGCGCAAAAATGAACTTCCCAATTACCGGTCAGGTGTTAAAGCCGGACATGATTAACAGCCTTGTTGAAATTAAGAAGGCTGCCGTCATGGCCAACCACATTGACGGTACCATTGGTGACGAGCTCTATCACGCCATGGTGCAGGCCTGCGATTACATCTTAGATGGTAATCTGCATGACCAGTTTATTACGGACCCCATTCAAGGCGGTGCCGGCACCTCTTCTAATATGAACGCCAACGAAGTTGTTGCCAACAAGACCCTGGAAATCCTTGGAAAAGAAAAGGGCGACTACCAGTATTGCCATCCGAATGATCACGTAAACATGTGCCAGTCCACCAATGACGTTTATCCGACCGCCGGAAAAATGACTATTTTGAAGCTGATTGACAAAACCATTGATCAGTTAGAGCATTTGCTAAAAGCCTTCTATCAGAAAGCTGACGAATTCAAACATATTTATAAGATGGGCCGGACGCAGTTAGAGGATGCCGTTCCCGTTTCTCTTGGAGAATCCTTCGGAGCCTTTGCCCACGCACTGGAAAGAGACATTGCCCGGATCCGCAGAACATCGG
Source organism: Muribaculaceae bacterium (assembly GCA_963620745.1). Classification (GTDB taxonomy): domain Bacteria; phylum Bacillota; class Clostridia; order Oscillospirales; family Acutalibacteraceae; genus RUG420. The sequence goes on from CAVFBE010000010.1 coordinate 4,582, forward strand.
ATGAAATGCGGGTAGTCAACATGAGTGCTACTGCCGTTGGTACCTGCATTAACGCAACGCAGGTATACCATGACAACATCATCCCCTGCCTGAATCAGGTGGCCGGTTTAGGTCTCCGTATGGCAGACGACCTGATTGATGCCACACAGAACCTGGATGGATATGTTTCCATGTCCGGTGCCATTAAAACCTGCGCCGTTAACCTTTCTAAAATTTCCAATGACCTTCGCCTGATGAACTCCGGTCCAAAAGACGGTCTTGGTGAAATTGTACTTCCTGCTAAACAGAACGGTTCTTCCATTATGCCCGGTAAAATTAACCCGGTTATTCCGGAAGTGGTTTCTCAGGTTGCGTTCAACATTGTCGGCAATGACATGGCAGTTACCATGGCTGCTGAAGCCGGTCAGTTGGAATTGAATGCCTTTGAACCGGTTCTGTTCTACAACCTGTTTGAATCCATTGAAACCCTTGGCCACGCAGCCACCACCCTTGCCGACAACTGTGTTTCCGGTATTACGGCAAACGCCGATGTCTGCAAAGCCAACATTGAAAAATCTGCCGGTATTGTTACTGCCCTCTGCCCTGTTATCGGTTATCAGAAAGCTGCTGAAATTGCAAAGAAGGTTCTGAAATCCGGTAAGACCGCCAGAGAATATCTTCTGGAAGAAGGCATCATGACCAACGAACAAATTGACCGTGTCCTGGATCCGGAAAAATTAGTTCATCCTATTTACAAGAGCAAAGCATAATAGAGTGCTATTAAAACAAAAGGAAAGAGCTGTTGCAGAAGTTCTGCAACAGCTCTTTTTCTGTAAGATACTTAAAATTTGTTATTTGGTTCCGAAGATGCGGTCCCCTGCATCGCCAAGGCCGGGAACAATGTAGCCGATTTCATTCAGGCATTCATCTTCTGCAGCGCAGTAAATATCCACATCCGGATGGGCTTTCTGCAAGGCTTCCAGGCCTTCCGGAGCCGCTACCAGACCCATGAACTTAATGCTCTTCGGGTGAGACAGCTTGATCTGGTTAATGGCGTCAATGGCGGAGCCACCGGTGGCAAGCATCGGGTCACATACAACAACGTCTCTTTCGGAGATGTCAGAAGGTAATTTGCAATAGTAAGGAACCGGCTTCAGAGTAGTTTCATCACGATACATGCCGATGTGGCCTACTTTTGCGGAAGGAACCAGGGTTAAAACACCGTCTACCATACCAAGTCCTGCACGAAGAATGGGAACTACGCACATTTTACGTCCGTCAATTTCATGGGCAACACAGTGACCCATGGGAGTGTCAATTTCTACCGGACGCAGCGGGAGATCTCTGGTGGCTTCGTAACAAACCAGCATGGCCAGTTCGGAAACCAGAGCACGGAATTCGTTGGTTCCGGTGTCAGATCTTCTGAGAATGGAAAGCTTGTGCTGGATCAGCGGATGGTTGGTAATGGTGACTTTTCCCATAAATGATTCCTCCAATAATTGTTCTTACATTTATTTAATTGTTTTTATTTTGTTTGGTTTACTTGTTTTCAAAGGCCATGAACAGGTCTACCCGGCGCTGGTGCCGGCCGCCTTCAAATTCGGCTTCCAGGAATTCGTCTGCAATGTCACAGGCAAGACCGGGTCCAACAACACGGCCGCCCAGGCAAAGGACATTAGCGTTGTTGTGCATTCTGGTCAGGCGTGCACTAAAGGTTTCCGAAACTGCTGCAGCACGAATGCCTTTGATTTTGTTGGCTGCCATGGACATACCAATTCCGGTTCCGCAAACCAGGATGCCCAGTTCACATTCGCCGGACGTAATGCTGTTACAAACAGCCTCCGCAATAATGGGATAATCTACCGCCTCCGGCGTATGCGCACCGTAATCTTTTACTTCATACCCCTTGTCCTGCAGGTGCTGAATTAACACCTGCTTCAGTTCAAATCCACCGTGGTCACAACCGATTGCAATCATGGAAGACCTCCTATCTGCTTTGCTTTTTCTTTAATTCCCGTTCTGCCTGCGGTGCGCGCAAATAAACCGGCAACAGCGCCGAAGAAGGAATAGGCTGCTGGCCGTTCAAGAGTTTATCCTGTGCGCAGGTTGCTACCGAATAGGCGTTTTGAAAACGCAACTGTTCCGGAGCAAGAGAGACAGATATTGGTTTTTCCAAAAAATAATTATAACACAAAGAGGCACCGTCACCAACAAATACCACGGGCTTTTCTGCTTTTTGCAGCTGCTGGAGGCGTTCTTCCAGTTCCGGAATCAAAATGGCTTCATCTTCTGTCAGGCGATGTACTTCTTCTCCGGTAATTTCAAAGCAAGCCGTATAAACCTGGTTACAACGCGCATCCATGGCGGCGCAGACAACACAGTCTTTAACGCCCTTGTAGTTATAGGCCAGGGATTCCAGAGTGGAAACAGAAAAGCAGTTGTTTTCCGAAAATTCAGTTAATCCTTTCAACGCAGCCACTCCAATGCGGACACCGGTAAACGAACCGGGGCCTGCGTTAATTGCAAAATAATTGATTTCTTCCAGCTTGCACTGTGCCTGGTCCAATGTATTCTGCACCATGGGCAGAAGCGTCTGGCTGTGGGTCAGCCCCACATTTGTATAGGATGAACTTTTCCATTTTCCATCTTCTGTAATGGCTACACTGGCGGCAACCGCCGAGCAGTCAATTGCCAAAATCTTCATTGATTGTCTCCCCTGTTATTTCCAGAATGCGGTCTGTGTCCGTTTCCCCTTTGGAAAACCGGATGTAAACCGCATCTTCCGGCAATGCGCTTTCAATATTTTCAGACCATTCTACCGCCAAGATGGCACCCTGGTCCAGGTAGTCAAAGAAGCCGGTAGAATAAAGGTCTTCCCAAGTAGAAATACGGTACATGTCAAAGTGCACCAGCGGCGGATTGCCGCCGTAGTCATTTACCAGTGCAAACGTGGGGCTGCTGACGGCAGACGAGTTGTGCAGGCCTTTGGCAAGACCTCTTGTAAAAGCGGTTTTGCCCATACCAAGGCCACCAAAATAGGCAACCACCATGCCCGGATGCAATTCTCCGGCCAGCCGTTCTGCCAGTTGTTCCGTTTCCTCCACGGAGTGCGTAAAATACCGTTTCATGGGCCGCATCCCTTCTGTCAAAATCCGTATGCTATTTTAACATGTTTCAGAGCCTTTTCAACTGAATCCTGATTGAAAAAGGAACCCCATTTTACTATAATTAGGGTTAACGTCTGAGAAAGGAAATGATTATGAGCAAAATTAAAGATTACCTTGCCTACTTCTTTAAAAGTACAGACAAATTTTTGCTTGCCTTATCTCTGGCATCTTCTATTTTCGGAATCTGTATGGTTTACAGTGCCACTTTAAACAGCACTACCACCGGTTTCCCAAGAGATGCCCGCACCATGATTTTTGCTGTTATCTTAGGTCTGATTTTGGCCATGGCAATTTCCCTGGTAGATTCGGATATTATCTGTAAGCTCTGGCCTGTGTGGGCCGGGCTCAGCATTCTGTTAATGGTCATCGTCTTTATTTTTGGCGTTGCCCCCAGTTCCAGAGAAGATGCCCGTACCTGGTTAAACTTAGGGCTCTTTTACTTCCAGCCATCGGAATTGGTAAAAATCTTCTTTATTATTACCTTTTCTGTTCATCTAAGCATGGTGCAGGCCCAAATTAATAAAATTAAAAATGTGGCACTTTTATTGGTTCATGTTGCAGTTCCTACCGGTCTGGTTATGATTTCCGGTGATGACGGTTCTGCTCTGGTTTTCCTGCTGATTGCCGTCGGAATGCTCTTTGTTGCCGGACTCAGCTGGAAATACTTCTTAGGCGGTGGCGTTTTAGTAGCCGCTGCGGTTCCACTTCTTTGGATGCGTTTGAATGAATTCCAGCGTGCCCGTTTCTTAAGTATTATTCATCCGGAAGACTATCCCACCACTGCTTATCAGCAAAACCTAGGGTTGTCTGCCCTTGCCAACGGCGGTCTGACCGGACAGGGTTACCTGAAGGGCGCTTATACACAGGCTGGTACCGTTCCGGAAGCGCAGAATGATATGATCTTCACCGCCATTGGCGAAGAGCTTGGTCTTCTCGGGTGTCTTGCCTGTCTGATTCTTTTAAATCTGATTATTTTCCGTATCATTTATAACGGAAAACATAACCTGCAAACTCACTCCCAGTTCCTTTGTTATGGCATGGCCTTCATGATTGGCTTCCACGTTTTAATCAACGTGGCCATGTGTCTCCGCATTGGACCGGTTATTGGTATTACCCTTCCGTTCTTTAGTGCCGGCGGCTCCTCTACTCTTTGTCTTTATATTGGTTTGGGCGTTGTCTTCAGCGTATACCGAAGCAATTACAACTTAGCTAAAGATACAAACTTCCGGTTAATTGGCGTCCGTTCCCCATTCCACACGGACTTCTCGGATGACAAAAACGCCACCAGCCGGAAAGTAAAAGCAAATACTACCGTACAAACCACACCGGTTACCGGTGTCAGCGGTAGCCAGTTCTCTGCCGACAAGCTGTTCCATGCAGCTAAAAATGCATGGGATGAAAACAAGAAAAACAAAGGTCAAAAAACACAGAAAAAACGTTCTTACCAAACCGCTTCCATGAAGCCAAGGAAGTCTGTAAAACGCACTTCCGTAAAACGGAGGAGGAAGTAAAGCAAAACATAAATAAAATACATAGCCAAAAACGCCCAATGCAGAAACTCTGTTCTGCATTGGGCGTTTCCCATTTAGAAAACTATATTTTCCGTTCAACCTCAGCACTTGGTCAGCTTGGCAAAATTGGCCATAACCTTTTTGGTGCCGGCCCGGTCAAAGGCAATTTCCAAAAGAACGTCATTGCCCATAGGCGAAACACTCAAAATAACGCCGGTGCCAAACGCCTTGTGTTTGACGGTATCCCCAATTTTATAGGAGTTGGTATCTTTGGAAACGGTGCCGGCTTTGGCGGCGGCCGCCTTTGCGCCGATTTTATGGGACGCAGCATAGCCTTTGCTGTCTGCGTCTCCGGCATACGCGCGGCCGGACTGATAGGCCTTTTCCGATACACCATAACTGGAGCCGCCGTAAGAGGCGCTGCCATAGCCGCCAAAGCCAAGGAAGCTCTGGCCCTTCGGCTTGCCTTGATTCCGTACGGAATAAGCGGCATAAATGGAGGGCTGCTCCGGTGGATCCGCAATGGTTTCCGGCGGAATTTCCGCCAGGAACCGGGACGCCGGATTCCGTGTGGTAGACCCAAACAGCATACGCGTTGCTGCATTCGTTAAATAAAGCTTTTCCCTTGCTCTGGTTATGCCGACATAGGCAAGCCGACGCTCCTCTTCCACTTCGGAGCGGTCGTACATAGACTGTCTTCCGGGGAAAACACCTTCTTCCATTCCGCTGATGAAAACAACCGGGAATTCCAGACCTTTAGCGGAATGGAGGGTCATGAGAACCACTACATCGCTCTGGTCATTGTAAGCATCAATATCGGATAAAAGGGAGATTTCTTCCAGGAAGCTGCCAAGGTCCCCGTCTTCGTTTTCTTCCAGATACCGCTTCATGTTGGATTTCAATTCCTGCAGGTTGGCAAGCCGGTCTTCATAGGTATCCTTGTCCATGGCAAGGGACTGCAGGTAACCAGTCTGATCCAGTAACTCGTCAAAGAAATCATACATGGGAACTTCTACCGACCGGGCCCGAAGCGCATCCATCATGGAAATGAACTTGTGCAATTTGGCGGCGGAGCGGGAAATGCGCTCATACTGATCCGCGTCAGCAAGGACTTCATATAAGCTGACACCCAGGCCTGCAGCAATATCAGCGGCATTGTTAACGGTGGTGTCACCAATGCCCCGTTTTGGTTCGTTAATAATACGGCGTAACTTTACATTGTCCGATGGGTTGTTGATAACTGCCAGGTAAGCTAAGGCATCCCGGATTTCCTTGCGTTCATAGAACCGCTTGCCACCGATGACGCGGTATGGAATACTCATCCGGACAAAGGCACGTTCAATAGGGTTGGACTGCGCATTGGTACGGTAAAGAACGGCGTGGTCACTAAAGGCGCGGCCTTTGGAAACATTGGTTGAAATTTCATCAGCAATGTACATGGCTTCGTCTGTTTCGCTTTCTGCCGTAAAGGAGACGATTTTTTCCCCATCCCCCGCACTGGTCCAAAGGTTTTTGCCTTTGCGTTCTTCGTTATTCTGAATAACGGCATTGGCAGCCTTCAGAATGTAACCGGTAGAGCGGTAATTCTGTTCCAAGCGGATCAGGGTTGCATGCCGGTATTGCTTTTCAAAGTTCATGATATTTTCAATGGTGGCACCACGGAAGCGATAAATACTCTGGTCATCGTCACCAACCACACAGATATTCTGATATTTTCCGGCCAGCAGACTAACCAGGACATACTGCGCATTGTTGGTATCCTGATATTCATCTACATGGACATACCGGAATTTATTCTGATAATATTCCCGCACTTCCTGATCCTGGCGAAGCAGGGTTACCGTGTGGAAAATCATGTCATCAAAGTCCATGGCATCCGCATTTTTCAACAGCTGCTGATACAGTTTATAGGCTTCCGCGTACTTTTTCAGGCGGATGTCCCCTACTGCAGATTTTTCATATTCTTTAACGCCGATTAAGCTGTCCTTGGCTCTGCTGATGGCCTTCAGAATTTCCTTGTGGGACATCAGGCGGTCATCTATGCCAAGAAGGCGTTGGCATTCTTTCATGACACGCTTGGAGTCGTCTGTGTCATAAATGGTAAAGTGTGAGGTAAAGCCGATTCTGTCCCCAAAGCGACGCAAAATTTTAGAGCATATGGAATGGAAGGTGCCGGCCCAGATGTCATTGCCTGAATCGCCAAGGAAGGCGTTCAAACGGTCTTTCAGCTCTGTTGCTGCCTTATTGGTGAAGGTGATGGCCAGGATTTCCCACGGTTTTGCCGGGCGAATTGCCAGCAAATCCGCAATTTCCGCATTCCACGGAAGGGCACCGTCCCGGTACGCCTGCAGCAAGCTAACATCTGCCTCTGTAACCGGCCGGCTGAATTCTTCGGAGGAATACCCTTCTCCGTATTTCACCAGGTTAGCAATACGATTAACCAACACGGTAGTCTTTCCCGAGCCGGCTCCAGCCAGGATTAAAAGCGGCCCGTTTACGTGGAAAACGGCCTGCTTCTGCATGTCATTCATGCGTTTAAAATCCCGTTCAATCAGTTCTTTTCTAAGTGCTAAAAGTTCTTGTTGTGTCTGCATAAAAGTGGATTGCCTTTCTTCTTCGTTTCTTTTTCTCTTCTCTTCGGCGAGTCAGTTATCTTTTGTTTTTTCGGAAAGCCAAATAATCTTCCAAGATTAGCGTGGCAGCCACCGCATCAACGGTTTCTTTGCGTGCACGGCCCCGGGTGTTGGTTGCGTTCAGTGCTTTATGTGCTTCTACTGTAGTCAGACGTTCATCCCGTAATACAGTGGTTACGCCAGATTCCTGCTGTAGTAACTCCGCAAAAGCCTGGCATTTTTCAGCACGGGGTCCTTTGGTCCCGTTCATGTTGATAGGATATCCAACCACAATCAGTTCCGCCTTTTTTTCTGCCGCCAACGCCGCCACTTTGGCCGCCAGTTTGGGTGCATAGGATTCTTTTATTACAGTGACCGGAGACGCAAGCAGTTCGGTCTTGTCACAGATGGCAATTCCGGTGCGTGCGTCTCCGTAATCCACGGCCATAATAATCATGCAAAAGTCCTTTCAGAAAACAGGACGGTGCCATGGAAACCATGTCACCGCCCATTCATTCACTTGTTTATTCTACTACTTCCGGAGCGGCCGAAGTGGACGCTGCCGTTGTCGGCGCCGCAGTGGTCTGCGATTCAGATGCCGAAGACTCTGCTTCCGAAGTGCTTTCCGTGGTGGAAGCCGGTTCAGACTGCGAGTTGTGGATTGTGATGGTATGCGTACCATCACAGGTATCCGGCAACTGATCTGCGTTATAGTATCCTGTGGCTGCCGGGCAATTGGCTCCGGCCAGTTTACCACTGAGCGTACAGTAGCTCTTGGAAACAACCTTGTCTCCGTAGTCAAAGTCTTTGGAAGCCAGACCCTGGTGTGCACGGGTCATGATGGCAGACCAGATTCTGGCAGCCGGGTTACTGGAACCAACGTTGGTAATTTCTTCCTGTTCGTCATAACCGTACCAAACAGCACCTACGTAGTAAGGCGTTCCGCCGGCACACCACTTATCCTTGGTATCCGATGTAGTACCGGTCTTCATAAAGGCCGTAAACCCACTGACACCACAACCGGCACCGGTACCGGAAGAAACAACCGTCTGCAACACACGGTTCATGGAACCGGCTACCCCTGCAGAAAGTGCCTGTTCAGACTTGGATGTGGTTTCCAGCAATACCTTTTCTCCGGTGTAATCCGTTACCTTAGTGTAACAACGCGGGTAATAATAAACACCCTGATTACCAAAGGTGGCATAGGCTGCTGCCATTTCCAAGGTATTAACACCATAGGACATACCACCTACTGCCATGGAGGAAATATTATTGTCTGTATTCTTCCCGCTGGTTACCAGTGTAGTAAAGTGGAATTTTTCCGTCATGTACTTCATGCCGGTAGAAGTTCCAATCTTATTGACAATCTGCGCTGCACAGGTATTCAAAGACTGTGCTACCGCATATTGAACAGATACGTAAGCATTGGGATAACCATAAGAACCATTAAAGTTCTGCGGCCATTGTTTTCCGTTAATGGTCAGTGCATAGTTCTGTACCGCAGAGGAATAAGAGATGACACCCTGTTCCATTGCCGGAGCATAAACGGAAAGAGGCTTAATGGAAGAACCCGGGGACCGGATAGCCTTAACTGCACGGTTATTACCACGGTTAATGGTTTTCTTACCGGCGCCGCCAACCATGGCTACAATGTTTCCTTCATAGTCCATAATGGTACAGGCAGACTGTACTTTCTTCTTAGTATCATCTGCGCCGTCTTCCGTCCGGCTTGGTTCACTTGGGAAGGTAACACGGTTTTCCAGTACATATTCTGCCGCTTCCTGTACGGTAGCAATCTGGCAGGAATAAATCCGAAGACCGCCGTTATACAATTTCTGTGTGGCTTCCGACTTGGAGTAACCGTATTGTTCCATAAGGTCAGAAATAACGGTATCCAAAACGTAGTCAACATAGTAACTGTTAATGTCAGAGGTTTTAGAGGAGTCATCCTCTTTTTCTTCCGTAGTGTTGCTGGTGCTGGAGTTGGTGAAGACCAGTTCATAGGAAACGGCTTCATTATACTGTTCCTGGCTAATGGCACCTTCTTTTAACATATACCCCAGACACAGTTCCTGCCGTTTTTTATTGTTTTCCGGATACAGCAGCGGGTTGTATTTGGTTGGAGCCTTGGTAATGGAAGCCAGAACTGCAGCTTCCGCTACATTCAGTTCTTCCAAATCCTTTCCAAAATATTTTTGCGATGCAGTTTCCACACCATAACAACCGGACCCTAACGGAATGGTATTTAAATAGGCTTCCAGGATATCTTCTTTGGAATAATTCTTTTCCATGTTCAGCGCATACAGAATTTCTTTCAGCTTTCTGGAAACCGTAACCTGATTTTCTTCTGTCAGATTCTTAATGAGCTGTTGCGTCAGTGTGGATCCGCCACCACTCTTACCCAGTGTAATGGCTGCTTTTAATGTACGAATCCAGTCTACACCATGGTGTTTGTAAAAGCGCTTGTCTTCCATGCAAACAAAAGCGTTCCGCACGTTTTCCGGGATTTCCTTATAGTCAATCCACACACGGTTTTGTTCCCCATGTAAAGAACCGACTTCCACGTACTTATCTGATGTTTCTGATTCTTTGGCATAAATAATACTGGTCTGTGCCTGATTGGATTTGTAGTCTTCCAGGTTAATGGCTGGTCCACTGTGAACAAACGCCACCATGTAAATGACTACAAAAACAATACTGAATAAAATGGCAAGCCCAATGACTTTTAAGAAATTCTTCCATTTCTGGTTGCCTTTGCGCTTTCCCTTTTTCTTCTTGGCATTATTGGTCGGCCGTCGGCCCTGCTGATTGGACGGACGTCTGGTAGTCTGTCCGGCAGGTCTTCCGGCCGTAGTCTTTTTCGTTGATCCAGTTGCCATGAAAGCTGAACCCCCTTACTTAGAGCTGCAGACACAAAGCTGCATATTAACACCGTATATCATACCATAAACCGGTTAGGAATGGCATAACTTTCAGAAAATTTAATCTTTTAGTATAGAAAAAAGGCTCTCCGTGTTGGAGAGCCTTTTGAAAGAATGCAAATTCTTATTTTACCAGGCTGGCAATTTCAGCAGCAAAGTCGTCCTGCTTCTTTTCCAGGCCTTCACCCTTGGCATAACGGATAAATCCGGTAACCTTGATGGAACCGCCCAGCTTCTTAGCAACAGAAGCAACGTACTTTTCAACATCTTCGTGGTTTTCAGCCTTAACGAATTCCTGCTGCAGAAGGCAGTTTTCTTTGTAGTACTTACCAATCTTACCTTCTACAATCTTAGCAAGAACCTGTTCCGGCTTGTTAGCCATCTTCGGATCTTCCTTCATCTGGGCAATCATGATTTCCTTTTCATGAGCCAGTACGTCTGCCGGAACAGCTTCCGGATTCAGATACAGCGGGGACATGGCTGCAACCTGCATGGCTACGTCCTTGCCCATGGTCTTGAATTCATCGGTATCAGCAAGAGCTGCATCAGCGTCAAAGGATACCAGAACGCCAACAGCACCACCCATGTGAATGTAGGTTGCGCAAACGCCTTCTACTCTTTCAAAGCGGCGAATCTTCATGTTTTCACCGATGGAAAGAATCAGATCCTGCAGGTTGTCCTTTACAGAGCGGTCAGAACCGGCAAGGTTCATGGCTTCCAGAGCTTCTACATCTGCCGGATTGCCTTCTGCAACGGTCTTAGCGCAGTCCAGAACAAAGCTCTGGAACTTTTCGTTCTTACCAACGAAGTCGGTTTCTGCGTTTACTTCAATCAGAACGGAAACGTTCTTAGCTTCATCTGTATAAGCAAGAACAGCACCTTCTGCTGCAGCACGGCTTGCCTTCTTGGCAGATACGGCAGCGCCCTGTTCTCTGAGAATATCAATGGCTTTGTCCATGTCACCATCTGCTTCGGCCAGTGCCTGCTTGCACTTCATCATGCCGACGCCGGTCTTTTCACGGAGCTCTTTTACGTCTTGTGCAGTAAAGTTCATGAGTAAATCCTCCTGTATTTCAAATTTAATGTGTCAGCTTATTCAGCAGCTTCTTCTGCTTCTTCAGCTTCTGCGTTCTGTTCGCCCTGACGACCTTCAATAACAGCGTCTGCCATGGCACCGGCAATCAGTCTTACGGCACGGATAGCGTCGTCATTGCCCGGGATAACGTAGTCAATTTCGTCTGGGTCACAGTTGGTATCAACAATAGCAATGATGGGGATGCCCAGCTTGTGAGCTTCAGCAACAGCAATTCTTTCTTTGCGCGGGTCTACAATAAACATAGCGTCCGGCTGCTGCTTCATTTCGGTAATACCGCCAAGGAATTTTTCCAGCTTTTCAATTTCCAGTTCCAGCTTGGCAACTTCCTTCTTCGGCAGAAGGTCAAAGGTGCCGTCTTCCTGCATGGCACGAAGCTGTTCCAGTCTCTTAATGCGGTTCTTAATGGTCTTGAAGTTGGTCAGCATACCGCCAAGCCAACGAGCGTTTACATATGGCATGCCGGCACGGGTAGCTTCTTCCTTAATGGAATCCTGAGCCTGCTTTTTGGTACCAACGAACAGGATAGTGCCGCCTTCTGCGGAGATATCTCTGACTACGTTGTAAGCTTCTTCCAGCTTCTTAACGGTCTTCTGCAGGTCAATGATGTAGATTCCGTTCCGTTCGGTGAAGATGTATTCTGCCATCTTCGGGTTCCATCTTCTGGTCTGATGTCCGAAATGAACACCGGCTTCCAATAATTGTTTCATAGAAACGACTGACATAGGTTTTTTCCTCCTTAAAATTGAACCTCCGCAAGGTTATAAAAGCACGTAACACTGCCCTTTCTTCCGGACAATGCAGGAAAGCGCTCAACACCTTACGTGCGATTTGCTCTGACATTATAACAAGACTGCCTTCTAAAATCAAGAAAAATCCTTATCTTATGCTGCCTGATTTGTATAAAGTTTACTGCCGTCCGTAGCAAAAATGATGGTTTCCTCTTCGTCCGTGCGATGTACCTCTATACCGGAGTCTGTCAAGCGGTCTAACGTTTCCTGGTGCGGATGTCCGTAATCATTGTTTTTTCCGCAGGAAATAACTGCATATTGCGGACTGACCTGCTGAAGGAAGGCCGCACTGGTAGAAGTCTTGGAACCGTGGTGGCCCACTTTCAGGACGGTGGAAGCTAACTCGCCGGAAAGAGATTGTTCTTCCTCTGTTTCTGCGTCTCCGGTAATCAGGAAAGAAAACGGGCCGTACTCTATTTTCAGAATCAGGGAATTATTGTTTTCATCTGAGCCAAAGAAGCTCGGGCCCAGAACGGAAAGGCGGCTTCCGCCGATTTCATAGGTTTGTCCCAGGTTCGGTTGTTCTATTGTAGTGCTTTTCTCTTTGGCCAGCTGATAGAGCGTTCCGGGATAGCCCTCCCCTGTTAACAGCAATTGATGAATGGGTACCACTTCCAAGAGTTCTTCCAGGCTGCCAAGGTGGTCCTCATGCGGATGCGTGATAAAGCAGTAATCTATGTCCTCTGCTTCCAGTTTGGCCAGCTGGGACTGAATCCGGTTTTCCTGCCCGGAAGGACCGGTATCAATTAAAACAATCTGGTCTTCCGTGCGAAGCAGGGTACAGTCCCCCTGGCCAACCGAAAGGAAGCAGATGACAAAAGGATACTGGTAACAGAGGTTATCGCTGCCAAGGCCCAAAACAGCGTACACACGTTCCCAGGTGGGAATGCGTGGCAGGTGCTTTGGGCCATACGTGAACAGCGCCGACAGCAACAGGGCCAGCGCCAGTCCAAAGCAGAACACCTGCGTTTTAATGTGTTCTACCCTCTTCTTCCTGTTTTTGGGGTCCTTTGGTTTATTCCTTTGCATAAAACATCACCAGACAGAGCGTAACGCACTTTTTTCATTTCACAAAATGAGGGCGCATGAACGGTCCCTGTCGGCGCTTCAGCGGCACCTTACAAAGAATAAACGTAAAAAGAGGCCTGTTTTGCAACAGACCTCACGCAATTGTATTTGTATTGGTTTTCCTGAAGATGTTAACTGGGTCTTAATTAGAGAACGGCAAATCCTGTGGTGGCGGCGTAGTGTGGTCCTCCACCCCAAGTTCTATGGCTGCTGCGGTTCCGTCATCCGGTGCATCCGCCATGGCGTTCATTTCCAGCCACTGGTTTTTCGTCATCAGGACTTTCCGTGGTTTGGAGCCTTCATATGGGCCGATGACACCACGTTCTTCCAATTCATCCACAATCCGGCCTGCACGGGCATAGCCGACCTTCAGCTTGCGCTGGATTAATGTGGTACTGGCCTGTCCGGCTTCAATAACAACGCGGATGGCATCCGGAAGAAGGATGTCCCCGTCTTCCTGTCCGGAGGGTGCATTTACACCGCCGGAGGACTTGTCATTGGCAGCATCTGCCGCTTTGGCAGCATCTTCAATATCCTTGATGACTTCATCCGAGTATTTTGCATCGCCCTGCTGTTTGATGTAGTTTACAACCTCTTCTACTTCGGAATCCGAGGTAAAGCAGCCCTGGATACGAACCGGTTTGGAACAGCCAATAGGGTTAAAGAGCAAGTCACCATTGCCAAGCAGTTTTTCTGCACCTGCCATATCCAGAATGGTACGGGAATCCACGGCAGAAGAAACCGACAGAGACAGACGGCTTGGGATATTGGCCTTAATCAGACCGGTAATAACGTCTACTGACGGGCGCTGGGTTGCAATAACAAGGTGCATACCGGCAGCACGGGCCATCTGGGCCAAACGGCAGATGGAGTCTTCTACTTCCTTTGGCGTTGCCATCATTAAGTCGGCCAACTCGTCTACAAAGATGACCACATGCGGCATTTTGCCTTTTTCCGGGTCCATGGAAACCAGTTCATTGTATCCGGCAATGTCCCTGACGTTGTTTTCAGAGAACATCCGGTACCGCTTCAGCATTTCCTTTACGGCCCAGCTTAAGGCACCAGCCGCTTTGTTAGGCTCGGAAACAACCGGGACCAGCAAATGCGGAACCCCGTTGTAAACGGAGAATTCTACCTTTTTCGGGTCAATCATGATCATTTTTACTTCATCCGGCTTGGCATTGTACAGGATGGATAAGATCATGGCGTTCAGACAGACGGATTTACCGGAACCGGTGGTACCGGCAATTAACAGATGTGGCATTTTGGCAAGGTCTGCCACGCAGCTGTTACCGGAAATATCCCGGCCAAGCGCTACATTCAGCAGGCTCTTCTTGGTGCCCTTTTTGTAGGTGTCCGATTCCAGGATTTCCCGCAGGGTAACGGTTTCCCGTGTCTTGTTAGGGACTTCAATACCAACGGCGGCCTTGCCCGGAATAGGAGCTTCAATACGGATGCCGGTGGCAGCAAGATTCAGTGCAATATCATCCGCCAGTCCGGTAATTTTAGAAATTTTGACACCCACTGCCGGAGCCAGTTCATAACGGGTTACCGAGGGGCCTCTGGCAATATCTACAATGGTAGTTTCTACGCCAAAGCTACGAAGAACATCTACCAGTTTCTGTGCATTGTCCCGCAGTTCCTGTTCGGAAGAGCCGCCAAGGGAAAGCTTTGGCGGTTTCAGGCAATCCAGCGGAGGCAGGCGGTATCCGGAAGTGTCTTCCTTTTCCAGGGAAGCAGGAGTTGATTCTTCTGCCTTTTTTTCCGTATCTGCATTTGCATCTGTTGGTTTCGGTTGCGCAGGTCTTCTGGCGGCTTTGGCCACAATATCATCTAATTTAACCGGAGCCGGTGCGGCAGTTTCTGCTTCCGCTACAGCGGCTGCGGTTCCGACTGCAGTTCCGGCAGCTTTTTCAGCAGCGGAAACAGTCGAGGCTGCGGTAACTGCTGCAGCTGCTCCGGTTGCAGCTTTTTTACCCTTCCGGCCGGATTTCCCGGTGGAGGCGGAAGTGTCTTCCGTTTCCGTGCCATGGAACTCCGGTCCCAGGTCTACATCCGGATTAAAGCGGTATCCGGCGCGGCGCTTTGCGGCGGCGCGTTCGGCGCGCTGTTGCTGCCGTTCTTCGTTGGCAGCGGCACGCTGCTCATAGGATTCTTTGGTGGCTTCCCCTGCCTTCTTTACCGGGGTAGCAATATTATTTGCCAACCGGTTCAGCGTTGTGCCGGTTAAAAGCATCAGGACAAGAAGAATCAGAATGATGGTAACCACCATGGCAGGTGTTTTTGCGTTCCCGGTAATCAGCAGGAACAAGCCACCCAGCACAGCGCCAAACACGCCGCCGTTGGTGTGCACCCCGCCGGCCTGATACGCTTCCTTTATGGCCTGGTCAAAGCCGCCCACCATATCTTCTGCGTTATATCCGATAAAAACAGCGGTACAGATTAGCCAGATAAAGATGGCTACCTCTGCCACCTGCACTTTCAAATTGCGATAGTCCTTCTGCAACGACGCCATAAACGCAACGTATGCCAGGACAAACGGCCAGATATAAAAGCCAATGCCAAAGCAGCCGAAGAAAAACTGCTGCAAAGCACCCCAGGCCCCGCCGCCGGGAATAAAGGCAATGCAGAGCATTAAGAGTGCTACCCCAAAGAGGATAACCGCCCCCATCTGGCGCTGTTCCGCCTCTTTGACCTGAGCCTTGGTCTGTCTTCCCTTGGCTGTTGTATTTTTTTTGGTGCCGGATTTTGCTGCCGGCCGTTTCTTAGCCGCAGTGCTACCGGTTTTCTTCCCGGTTTTCTTTTGGGAAGTTGCCATTTGTTACTCACCTCAAAAATTCATATAAACTTCCATATAAAATGCTACTTAAAACTGCAACAGATTGCCTGTTACATGTTCATAACAGCCGGCCGCAATGGTCAGCGTTGCCAGAATCAGGCAGTAATAAGCAAAAAAGGTAAATTTATCCTTATTTACCATCCACTTCAACAGTTTGATGGCCAGAATGCCGAAAACCGCGGCGGTAATAACACCAACCAGCAACGGTCCGACAGAAATTCCAACCAGGCCACCCTCTACGGCGTCCTTCATTTCTACCAGACTGGCAGCCAGTACAGCCGGGGTTCCCAGAACGAAGGAATATTCCACCATAACGTCTTTATTTACCCCACGCAGCATACCTGCGGAAATGGTAGAGCCGGAGCGGGAAACGCCCGGGAGAGCCGCTGCCAGAACCTGGGCAAAACCAATGACCCAGGCATCCTTCATTTCCACTCTGGAACGGATGTTTCTTGACGTGCGAGATACGTATACACCGGTAAACAACAAAGCGGATGTAAAGAGGAAGCAAAAACCTTCCAATAAAATATCATTATCTTCCGAAAAGCGCTCTACATAATCCTTCAGATTCATATCGCCGCCAAGCGGAACAAACAGTAAAAGAAGCGGCAGACAGGAAATAAACATCATGTACAACAGATGACGACCGTCTGTAATTTCCTGATCCTTCCGGAACAGCTTCCCGGTAAACAGATCCCGCAGGAAAAAGCCGATTTCCTTCAGCAATTTCCAGAAGGTTTTATAGTAAACTGCAACTACGGCAATTAACGTACCAATGTGCAGGAAAACCGTCAGCATTAAGGAGCCTTCACCGCTCATTCCCATAAAATGCTGGAACAGGGACAAATGGCCGCTGCTGGAAATGGGCAAAAATTCTGTCAGGCCCTGGACAATTCCAAGAATAATTGCTTTTATGTACTCCATATCGTGTCTCCTTTATCTTATGGAAAATCTGCCGGGCAGACTCTCAGATATACGGCTTATAGTATAGCAAAAGCAAGTTGCAATCGCAATATATTGTGTTTGTTGTTGGAAGTGCCAAGAAAAGCTGACCGCCATTACCCTATTTTTAGAATTCCCTACACACTTTTTTCTTTAGTTCGTGAAAGAATTGACGTTCTCTATTACATTATTTATAATTGAGATTGTTAAAAAAATGAATAAGTATGCTTAGGAGATTTTCAAATGGGCTATACAATCAGTCAAAAGATTATCAAAAACCACCTGGTTACAGGTGAAATGGTACAGGGATCCGAAATCGGACTCCGGATTGACCGGACTCTGACTCAGGATGCCACCGGCACAATGGCTTACCTGGAGCTGGAAGCCATGGGTATTGATCGCGTTAAAACCGAACTTTCGGTTGCTTATATTGACCATAACACCCTGCAAACCGGTTTTGAAAATGCAGATGACCATCGGTTCATCCAGAGCGTTTGTAAGAAACGCGGTATCCGTTTTTCCCGTCCGGGAAACGGCATCTGCCATCAGGTCAATCTGGAACGCTTCGGTGTGCCGGGTGAAACCCTGATTGGTTCCGACTCCCACACCCCAACCGGTGGCGGAATCGGCATGCTGGCCATGGGCGCCGGCGGCCTGGACGTTGCCGTTGCCATGGGCGGCGGTGAATACTTTATTACCATGCCGAAAATGCTGAAGGTTAACCTGACCGGAAAGCTGTCCCCATGGGTTGCTGCCAAGGACGTTATCCTGGAAGTACTCCGTCGCCTGTCTGTAAAGGGCGGCGTCGGCAAGATTGTGGAATATGCCGGCCCAGGTGTTGCCACACTCTCCGTTCCGGAACGTGCCACCATTACCAACATGGGTGCTGAATTAGGCGCCACCACTTCCATCTTCCCTTCCGATGGAATTACAAGGGAATTCCTGAAGGCACAGGGTCGGGAAGAAGACTGGACCCCGCTGGCCGCAGATGAAGATGCTGTTTATGACGAAGTCATTGACATTGACCTTTCCAAGCTGGAGCCAATGGCTGCCATGCCGCACATGCCGGACAACGTAAAAACTGTCCGTGAAATCGGAAAAATCAAGATTGATCAGGTTTCCATCGGATCCTGCACCAACTCTTCCCTGTCTGACATGATGAAAGTAGCTGCCATCCTAAAGGGCAAAAAGGTTGCTGAAAATGTCAGCCTGTCCATTGCACCGGGTTCCAAGCAGGTTCTTTCCATGATTGCCAGAAACGGTGCTCTTGCCGACATCATTGACGCCGGCGCCCGCATTCTGGAATCCGCTTGCGGTCCGTGCATCGGCATGGGTCAGTCCCCGAATTCCAAGGGCATCTCCCTTCGTACCTTTAACCGGAACTTTGAAGGCCGTTCCGGCACTGCTAACGCAGGCATTTATCTGGTTTCTCCGGAAGTGGCTGCCGCCTCTGCCCTGACCGGTTACCTGACCGACCCAAGAGACCTTGGTGAAGCACCGGTCATTACCCTGCCGGAAACCTTCCTGGTTAATGACAACTGCATTGAACTCCCGGCCTCTCCGGAAGAAGCAGCTAACGTAGAAATTCAATACGGACCGAACATCAAACCGTTCCCGGATTCCAATGTCCTGACAGACGAAATTGCTGCCAAGGCCATTCTGAAGGTCGGAGACAACATCACCACCGACCACATTATGCCGGCCGGTGCCAAGATTCTTCCGTTCCGTTCCAATATTCCGAAGCTGTCCCAGTTCTGCTTCCGTCAGTGCGATGAACACTTTGCCGAAAACTGCAAAAAAGAAGGCAAAGGCTTCATTATCGGCGGTAGCAACTACGGCCAGGGTTCCTCCCGGGAACACGCCGCACTGGTTCCGCTTTATCTGGGCATTAAAGCCGTTATTACCAAGAGCTTTGCCCGTATCCATGCAGCCAACCTGATTAACGCCGGTATCATGCCGCTGACCTTCCAGAATCCGGAAGATTATGACAAGATTGATCAGGGTGACCAGCTGGTTCTGTCCGACGTTTTTGCCGGTCTGGATTCCGGTGAAATCTTCCTGAAGAACGAAACCAAGGGCATTACCATTCCTCTGGTTGCCTCCTTCACCGAACGGCAGAAAGAAATTCTGAAGGCAGGAGACCTGCTGCAGTACACCAAGAAAAACAGCTTAAACTAAAGGAAGTGTTTCCCATGGAAAATTATGTAGAACAGGCTGTTGCCCAGTTCAAGGAACTGCTGGAACAGCAAATTGCACGGTCTGATAAAATGGCAGAAGACGCCGGCAAGACAGACTTTGCCAGCAAAGACCAGATTGTCATTGGTCTGGCCGGCGGAGACGGCATCGGCCCCATCCTGACGGCAGAAGCAGAGCGGGTTTTAAACTACCTGATTGCCGATGAAATTGCTTCCGGTAAAATCGTTTTAAAGACCATTGAGGGCTTAACCATTGAAAACCGAATCGCCAAAAACGAAGCCGTTCCGGCCGATGTTCTGGCAGAAATTAAAACCTGTGATGTCCTTCTGAAAGGACCCACCACCACTCCGAAGGGCGGCACCATGGAAAGCGCCAACGTATGCCTTCGCCGGGAACTGGACCTGTATGCCAACTGCCGTCCGGTTTCTGTTCCGGAATTAAACATTGACTGGATGTTCTTCCGTGAAAATACCGAAGGCGAATATGTTCTTGGTTCCAGAGGCGTGGAAATTCCGGGCAAGCTGGCCTTTGACTTCAAGGTAACCACCAATCCGGGAACCGAACGGATTGCCCGCGCTGCCTTTGATTACGCCAAAGCCAACGGCAAAACCAATGTTTCCATTGTTACCAAGGCCAATATCATGAAAAAGACCGATGGCAAATTCTCTGAAATCTGCCACAAAATTGCTGAAGAATATCCGGGCATTACGGCAGACGACTACTACATTGACATTATGACGGCCAATCTGATTAACCCGGAATTCCGTACCGGATACCAGGTATTCGTTTTACCGAACCTGTACGGAGACATCATTACGGATGAAGCTGCCCAGATTCAGGGCGGCGTCGGTACGGCCGGTTCGGCCAACATCGGTGACAAATACGCCATGTTTGAAGCCATCCACGGATCTGCACCACGCATGATTGAAGACGGCATTCAAGACTACGCTAACCCGTCCTCCCTCTTCAAAGCCACCGAAATGATGCTGCGGCACATTGGTCTGACCGACAAGGCAGACCTGTTTGCCAAAGCAATGCAGATCTGCACCGAAACCGAAAAGAAAGTGGTTGTTACCGGCAACACCGACGGCGCTACCTGCCATCAGTTTGCCGATTACGTTATGGAAACCGTTCAGGCATTATCTTAAAGTAAAGGAGACACCGTTATGGGATCTAAGTATGTATCTATCTCCGTCATTAAACGTCTGCCTCGTTACTATCGTTTCCTCGGAACCTTACAGGAACAAGGCATTGTCCGCATTTCCAGCCGCGAACTGGCAGAACGTATGGGCCTCTCCGCTTCCCAGATCCGTCAGGACCTGAACTGTTTTGGAGGCTTTGGCCAGCAGGGATATGGCTATAACATTGAAAGCCTGCACGAAGAAATTGGCAAAATCTTAGGGCTGAATCACGGCTTTAAGGCTATTTTGGTAGGTGCCGGCAACTTAGGTCACGTTATGGCAAATCAGGTGGATTTTGAATCGCACGGATTTGAGCTCATCGGCATCTTTGACAAGAACGAAAGTCTGTCCGGCCAGCTGATTGGCGGCCTTCCGGTTCGCTCCTCCGCTTATCTGGAAGACTTCTGCAAGGAAAATGCAGTTGATATGGCCATCCTCTGTATTCCTACCAACTCGGCGGAAGAAGTGGTTGATACCCTGGTTCGTTGCAACGTAAAGGGATTCTGGAACTTCTCCCACTACAATATTCAGGAAAAATATCCGAATATTTCCGTAGAAAATGTCCACCTGAATGACAGCCTTATGACGCTTTGCTATCAGGTTTATAACGCAGATTAACCCTAGGAGTATCCTTATGAAACAAATTTTAGATTACATGCCGCTGGACATTGTGGCGCATCCGGAAGGGTTCGTAATCGTAACACCGGATGGCAAGGATGACCGCGGCAAGCTGCGTATTTCCTTCCAGTTTTATCACCTGGAAAAACAGGTAGTACAGCGGGTAAAGAAAGATTTCTACTGTGCCTGCAAATTCGGCCCTGCCTACAAGGAAATTGTTCCGCAGGTGCAGGATTACATTTCCTGCGCGGTCTGTGAAACCCCGGCAGAGTTCACCAACCTGGTTTTCCCCACCGGAGAAATGGGCATCTTTGATGTCAACGGAACCCTGATCTGGACGGGCGATTTACTCTATCACGACTGCGCCCTTCGCTCCTGTGCCCCAGACAACACCAATATCTGGTGTGCCGTTCCGGATCAGAATGCCATTGTACGGTACTCTACCAAATTGCAACGGGTAGACTTCCGCATTGGCGGTCTGGACACCTCCGCTCTGGGCAGACCTATGTCCGTGTCCCGCATAGACAATGATCTTTATGTCTGCTGCAAGACATCCCAAAACATCAAGAAGATTAACCTGGAAAATTACACAGCAACCGATTATAAAAAGTTTGAAGAGGGCGTCCTCCGCTTCCTCCGGATTGGAGACAAAGAAGTGGTAGTTCTCAGCTCCGGCATTTATCTGCTGGAAAATGACGCCTGAAAACAGTACTGAAAATTACAAAGAGAGGACTGCGTATTTGCGCAGTCCTCTCTTTGTTTAATGAATGTATTCGCTTGTATCTTTCTTTTTGGAGGCGTTTTATTTCATCCTTCCTTTTCGGAAAAGTGCAGGATCTCCGTTAAAGGAACCCGGTTTGCTTCTGCAAGCTTTTTGGCGCTTTCATATTCAATGGTGGTCTTTTGGATATCCTGATACGTGCACTTCTTTGCAGCCACGGTTCCGTAGGGTGTTACCACGGTAGTTGGTTCCCGGTCCATGATGACACGCTCCGTGGGCGTTCTGCGCAGACCAATGGCTCCCGTTTCCTGAAAGATGGTATGAATTAATACTTCTTCCTGCTCCGGCTTACAAATGACTTTTAAAGCGTAAGCAGGCCGATTCTTTTTCATATAGATGGGAGTATAAGACACATCCAGTGCGCCCTGCTGTTCCAACAGTTCCATGGTATAACCCAGGGCTTCTCCGGTGCAGTCATCCAGATTGGTTTCCAGAACAATAACGTTATCATGATATTGCATGATCAGGTCTCCCCTCTTTGAGCTTTTCCCTTTAGGCTTCTTCAATCAGAATGGCGCGCAGCAGATTCGGTTGCTTGAAGACCCGTTTACCGGCACCGTATCCGACCTGCAAGGCCGGATAGTCTGCCGCGGAAACATAGGCTTCTGCTAAGGCGGCCACAATGGCGGCTCCGGTTGGGGTCACCATTTCACCGTTGTTATCTGTTTGATAAACCGGCACCTGATAGCGGTCCGTAATGGCCTTGGTGGCCGGAACCGGAACCGGCAGGCGGCCGTGGTGGCAGAGCACCGTTCCGGTGCCTTCCGCCGGCGGTGTGGCAAGTACCTTTTCAACACCAAGATTATCCAAACAATATGCCACACCGCAGATATCCGCAATGGAATCTGCCGCGCCCACTTCGTGGAAGTGGACTTCATTCAGTGGCTTTTGGTGTACGGTTGCCTCTGCTTCCGCTACAATGCGGAAAATCTTTTCTGCAATCTTTTTTGCTTCTTCAGATAAGTCTGAACGTTGAATTAAGTCCAGAACGTCCTGTAAATTTCTGCTTTCTGCTGTGTGCAGGTGTTCCTGGTGATGCTCTGTTACTTCGTGGGCATGCTTATGGCCCTCCGGTAATTGCACATCAAAATCTTTTGCAAGCACTGCCTCCCTTTGCACCGTTTGCAGATGAAACCGACATTCCGGAAGAAGATTGGTCAAAATTTGCTGAAGGCCGTCCCAGTCAGCACCAAGGTCAAGCAGTGCGGCAACCGTCATGTCTCCGGCAATGCCGGAGGCACAATCAAATAATAAGGTTTTCATTAAAATTCTCCTATTTCATGGGTCTTTGCTAAGGCTGGTGCGGCTGCCTATTTAAACGTCCGTTTTAACCATCTTTTTGTCCGTTAATTTTAGCTGCCAGGTATCCGGCACCAAAGCCATTATCTATGTTGACAACGGCGGTCCCCGCGGCGCAGGAGTTCAGCATGGCAAGCAAAGCAGACAGTCCGCCAAAGTTGGCGCCATATCCTACGCTTGTAGGAACAGCAATTACGGGAACATCTACCAGACCGCCAATGACGCTGGCCAAAGCGCCTTCCATACCGGCAATGGCAACAATGCATCTGGCAGAACGAATGTCGTCTAAATGGCCCAGTAAGCGATGCAAGCCAGACACTCCGACATCATAACAACGAATGATATTGGATCCACACATATAGGCGGTAATGGCTGCTTCTTCTGCCACCGGAATATCCGTTGTTCCGGCCGTACAAACCGCTACTGCGCCCACGTTTTTTTCCGGAGTTCCTACCGTAATACAGTTTGCGCTTTCATGAAATTCCGCTTTCGGCAGTAATGCTTTAACAGCATCATATTGTTCTTTTGAGGCTCTGGTACCCAGTACTAAGCCACTTTTCTGATACAGATGTTCAAAAATGGCAGCACACTGTTCCACCTCTTTGCCCTGACAAAAAACCACTTCCGGAAAACCGGTACGAATGGTTCGATGATGGTCCAGGCACGCAAATCCGCCCAAATCCTCATAGGGTAATTGTTTCAGTTGATTGTAAGCGGCTTGTGGGCTTACTGCCCCCTCTGCCACCTGTTCCAACAATTCTTTTAGTTCCATGGCCATGTCCTTACTGTTCCAGACAACTGCAATCCAGTTCGGAATACTGTTCCAGGAAATTCTTCAGGTCGGCCAGCATGCTTTCTACGCCGCCTTCCGTATTGCTTTCCAGGTTAAATGGAAGAATAGGATCATGCACTGACAGACGGAGCAGAAACCAGCCATCCACCTCTGTCTTGGTGGCGCGGAAGCCTTCCCTGTTGTCCTCTGCCGGTTCATAGGCCGGATTCTGTCTGATAAATTCTTCCAGATCCGCAATGACCTTTTCGCCGTAACTGCGAAAATCAGGTGTTAAAATCCGGATGCGGTATTCCCGTTCTTCTGCCGGTTCCGCCAGGTCGGCAATCAGCTGATCCAGCGTCTTGCCTTCTTTGCGGAGAACAGCAGCTTTAATGATGATTTTGGTCATCAGATAAGCGCCATCATCCAGGTAATAGTTTTCCCGCAAAGCAGCGTGACCGGAGGTTTCAATGGCCAGCGGCGAGTTAATGCATTCTTCCCTGTTCAGGCGGATACATTCGTCAATTACATTGCGGTATCCCCGTTTAAAGCGGTGATGCTTGCCGCCCAGGTGGTCTTCAATAAAGGTTTTTAAACCGGAAGAGGTAACGGAGTCTGTAACAATAGTGCCGCCTTCGTTTCCTTCCAGGGCAATACAGGAAGCCAGTGCAATTAAGGCATTCCGGTTAATTTCCCGTCCATCTGCTGCAACGCAGGCGGCACGGTCTACATCTGTGTCAAAAATGACGCCTAAATCTGCCTGATTGTTGACCACTGCTTTGGAAATGGAATCCATGGCTGCCGCATTTTCCGGATTAGGAATATGATTTGGGAAGTACCCATCCGGTTCCAGAAACTGGCTTCCGGTAATGGTGGCACCAAGCGGTTCCAGCACTTTGGTAGCATAAAACCCACCGGCACCGTTACCGGCATCTACTACAATATGGAAGCCACGTAACGGCCGGTTATAATCATCGGCATTTACGCCTTCACAAATTTTTTCCCGTAAGGTCCGGGCGTATTGATTCATGTAATCACAGACTTCACAGGTGCCGGGTTCTGCTGCCGTTACTTTGGCACCATCCTGTGCCAGTTGCAGAATTTCTTCCACCTGTTTTCCGTCAATACCACCCTGTTTGGTAAAGAATTTAAAGCCATTTCTGTTAAAAGGATGATGGCTTGCCGTAATTTCAATTGCTGCATCGCAATCAAAATCTACCGTTGTCATAAACATGGACGGCGTGGTGGCAAGACCGCAATCTTTTACGTTAACACCACTGGCCAAAAGGGCTTGTACCAGCGCTGTTTTCAGGCGTTGTGCGGAAATGCGTGAATCATGTCCAACGGCAACGGTATACTGCTCCCGCGCCCTGGTTGCATTCTTTTCCAGCCATACCGGAAAAGCGTAGCCGACAGCCGATGCCACTTCGTCCGTTAATTGCACGGCCTCTTCCGGCAAATCATCGGTGGCAACGCCTCTGATATCGGTTCCGCTTTTAATTGCTTTCCATTGTTTCTCCAGCATAATTAGTTCTCCTTTTCTGCGTAAGTTCCGACACGGATCATGCCAAGCTTTTCATAAAAGCATTGCTTTTCCGGCTTACACATAAGATATATGGTCCTGTCCGCATACGCATTGCACAGGTGGCGAATATTGCTTGACGCATAATGCTTTCCCCTGCAATCCGCATTGGTTGAAATGGCACCTAAGAACACCGCCGGTTCTGTTATTACCAGGGCGGCGGCTGTGGCACAGGCGGACTGATCTGCCATTAACAGGACGGCGCGTGCCGTCTGATGGCGGATGCGATGGGAAAAATCCACCAGCCACGCTTCATAATCCTGGCCTAAGTAGCCGGGATTATTTTTTTGCAGCAGAGCATAAAACTCTGCCAGATTTTCATTTTCCAAAAAGGAAACAGATTCTGCACTTTCTTTGGCGATGCAGTCTTCTCCCTTTTCCAGTTTCATCAGACAACCGGTTTCTTTCGTTCCGGTGACTTCCGGCGTGGAAATCAGGGTCTGATAGCCAATCATCTGCAAAAAAGAGTGTAACTCTTCCTTGTCTGC
This sequence comes from Muribaculaceae bacterium, assembly GCA_963620745.1. Lineage (GTDB taxonomy): Bacteria > Bacillota > Clostridia > Oscillospirales > Acutalibacteraceae > RUG420. Next base: position 30,422 of record CAVFBE010000010.1, read on the forward strand.
AGCACTTGCAACTTCTGCAGGATACACCGTTACCGTTCCGTAAAATTTGGAGCAAAAAGCAGTTAATTTCCCCGCTTCATTGCGTTGTACCCACGAAGTGGCAAACGGATAATCTGTTCCATAGGACAGCAATGGCCCAATGGCTTTTACCCCTAAGCAGGAGGCTGCACAAAAGTGTTCTATTTCCCGTATCAGCCCTTTGGAGGGCTGTTCCAATAGTGTAATCATAAGCTGTTAATCATTGGCTACTACCGGCAGTAACGCACTTACCAGGTCTGCTGTGGCCTGTACGTCCCGCTGGTCCATGACGCATACCGGAGAATGTAAATATCTGGTTGGGACGGACAGGGCCAGCACCCGCGCGCCGGCTCCGGCGGCCTGCACCGAAGACGAATCATTGCCACCGGCAATGACCGTTTTTGTCTGGCACGGGATACCTTTCGCTTCCGCCACTTGGAAGGCACATTTGTAAAGTCCGGTATCATACACGGTACCACGGTCCATGAAAGGAACTACCGGTCCACTGCCCAGCAGGCAGGCACGTTTTTCGTTTTCCACATCCGGAAGGTCCCCGGCCGTAGTGGTTTCCAGAATCAGGGCCACATCCGGTTGCAGGCGGAATGCGGCGGAGCCGGCCCCGCGGGAGCCAACCTCTTCCTGTACAGAGAAAACCGCGTCAAAGGAATACTGCTGCTTCTGGTTTAACAGCTCCAGCAAAATGGCGCAACCGACACGATCGTCCAGGGCTTTTCCTTTCCAGTAATGGTCTTGATCGCCGAAGGAAAGGAAGGAAGAAGCGAAGCAGGCATAACTGCCCAGTTCTACAAAGGCCTCTGCCTCCTCTTTGCTGTGGGCCCCAATGTCAATTTGCAGGTCCCGCATTTCCGGAATTTTTTGCTGTTCTTCCTTGGAGCACAGGTGAATGTGCTTTAGGGAAATAACCCCGGTTAATCCGGATTCCAGTTTGACCCGGCGGCCAATCAGGATGGCCGGGTCTACACCACCGACGGCGTCAAATTTCAGATACCCTTCGTCTGTAATATAGGTAATAATCAGGCCGACCTCATCCATGTGAGCACACAGCATGATTTTATTTTTTCCGTTTCCGTCTGTTCCCTCTTTGTGGCAAATCAGATTGCCCAGGGCGTCCACAAAATAAGTAACATCCGCGGGAAGATGACTGATCAGATACTGTCTGACCGGTTTTTCCCGGCCGGATACGCCGTGCAACAGACTAAGTTCTTTTACTAAATCCGTCATCAGTTTCTGCCCCCTTCTGCCTTTTCTGCCAGCGTCATCAGGAATTCGGTAATCAGCTGTGCAGTCCACTCCAGATCCCGGGTGTCTACCACTTCTACCGGAGTATGCATATATTTCAGTGGAACAGAAACAAGGGCTGTTGGCACACCGGCCCGGGTAATGGCAATGTCATCCGCATGGGTTCCGGTCCGCCGTGTCATGACTTCCATCTGGTATGGGATTTCTTTTGCTCCGGCAACTGCCTTTAGCGCCTGTGTCATGCTGTGGTCCAGCACCGGTGCAACCCCAATCATGGGTCCTTTTCCAATCAGTCCACATTCTTCTTTCAGGCAACCTGGCGTATAGGCAAAGCTGACATCAACCGCAATTGCCATGTCCGGATTTGCTGCGTAAGCGGCAGTAGCCGCAGCATGACCGCCACATTCTTCCTGTACGGTGAACTGTATCGACAAGTTTGGCTTTGGAGCACCATTCAGCGTGCGTTCCCGTATCATTTCCAAAACCCGCAGGAACACTGCAATACCGGCCCGGTCATCCAATGCGGCAGCACTGACTTCCGAACCAAGCAATTGACAGAAATGATTCTTTGGGACAATCCGGTCTCCTAAAGAAAGAAGGGCTTCACATTCTTCTCTGGTTAAACCGGTATCAATGGCTAATTCTGTTTCCTTCTTTGCATGTCCTTCGTCTTTCGGATCCGCAAGGTGCGGCGGAATGGAAGTAATAACGCCGTACACCGGTCCCTTTCCCAGCACGGTAACTTCCATACCGGCAAGGGTGCGTTCATCCGGCCCTCCGCATTTATCAAACTTCAGAAAACCATTATCTGCAATGCCCGTTAAGACAAAGCCAATCTGGTCTACATGAGCATCCAGCAAAACAGTCGGGCCGCTTCCCTTTAATGTACCAATGACAGAGCCCCGGCAATCCTGCCGTACGTCATCCACCAATGGTTTCATGAGTTCCGCTGCCACTTTGGCAGCCTGGGTTTCCCTACCGGATACACCGGCGGGAGCCGTCAGCATTTTTAAAACAGACGCTAATTCCAAGCGGCTCACTCCTTTTTTCTACAAGCATTCTAACCACTAAATTTTATCATAAGAAGCGTATTCAGACAATAAAAAGACCGCCCGGGAAATCCCGGACGGTTTGGCAGGGATGGCTGGATTTGAACCAGCGGTGACGGAGTCAAAGTCCGTTGCCTTAACCCCTTGGCTACACCCCTGTGTAAGGCAATGCAATTGAAAAAAAGAAAGGCGGCCTTTTAAAAGCCACCTTTTGAAATGGGGTGGATAGTCGGATTCGAACCGACGGTCTCCAGTGCCACAAACTGGCGCTTTAACCAACTAAGCTATACCCACCATATAATGGCGCGCCAGAAGGGACTCGAACCCCTGACCCACTGCTTAGAAGGCAGTTGCTCTATCCAGCTGAGCTACTAGCGCATACAACGTCAAAAAGTGGAGCGGGTGATGGGAATCGAACCCACGTAGCCAGCTTGGAAGGCTGGAATTCTACCGTTGAACTACACCCGCATCTTTTCGCGACGGTGATTATATTATCATAACCACCGTCGCTTGTCAATGTAAAAAAGCCGGAATTAAACAGGCTTCACCTGAATTTCCCCGTCTTCCAGGGAAAGGTGGATTCCGCTTGGATTGACGCCATCTGCAGCAATGATTAAATCGGCAATTTTGTCCTCTACATTGCGGCGGATTACATTCCGTAAATCCCGGGCACCACGCACATTGCTATCCATGCGTTTCCGCAGGGCTGCCGGAATATCGTCATCAAAGGTCAGGGCAATTCCTTTATCCTTTAACGGCTCTTCCAGTTCCGCAAGCATCAGGCGTGCAATATCTTCATAATCAGAATCATCCAGATTCCGGAAGAAAACAACTTCATCTACCCGTCCGATAAATTCCGGACGCAGGAACTGCCGCAACGCTTTCATGGCATGTTCTTTATTGGCAGTGTCTATGCTCTTATTAAAGCCGACACTGGCCTCCTTTACAGAGCTACCGGCATTGGACGTCATAATAATAACGGTATTTTCAAAGTTTACCGTTCTGCCCTGGGCATCATTAATGCGTCCTTCATCCAGAATCTGCAGCAGAATGTTCATGACATCCGGATGGGCCTTTTCAATTTCGTCAAACAGGATGACGGAATACGGCTTCCGGCGCACTTTTTCTGTCAGCTGTCCGGCTTCATCATATCCAACGTAGCCGGGAGGCGAACCGATAATCCGGGAAACACTGTGCTTTTCCATAAATTCGGACATATCCAGACGGATCAGCGTTTCCGGCGTATCAAACAGCTGCAGGGACAGCTGTTTCACCAGCTCGGTTTTTCCGACACCGGTCGGGCCGACAAAGATAAAGGAAGCCGGCCGTCTGCGGGCATTAATCTGAATCCGGCTCCGCTTTACGGCATTGGAAACGGCATGGATGGCTTCCGGTTGCCCCTTTACATGGGCTGCCAGGGCGTCTTCCAGGCCCGCCAGCTTCCGCAGATCCGATTCAATAATTTTATTGGCCGGAATGCCGGTCCAGAGCTGGATAACCTTTCCCAGGTCTTCCTGTAAAACCTGATTGTCTTTTGCTGCTTCCTGCAGTGCCGGAAGCTTTGCTTCCAAAGCAGAAATTTCAGACTTTACCTTAGCCTGTGCTTCATAGTCCGGATGTTCTGTGTCTGCTTCCAGTTCTGCCAGGGTAGCCTTCTGCTCTTCCAGTTCCTTCTCTGCTACTTCGCATTGACTGATGGCCTTGTTACGCAGATTAGCGGTGGTACAGGCTTCGTCCAGCAGGTCAATGGCCTTATCCGGCAAAAAGCGGTCTGTAATATACCGCTCGGAAAGCACTACGGCCTCATGAACCAGATTGTTGCTGATCTGAACCCGGTGGAACTTTTCGTAATATTCTTTAATACCGACCAGAATCTGATAGGTATCTTCAATGGACGGCTCTTCTACCTTAATAGGCTGGAAACGGCGTTCCAAAGCAGCGTCCTTTTCAATATGTTTGCGGTACTCTGTGAACGTAGTAGCACCAATTACCTGAATTTCCCCACGTGACAAGGCAGGCTTCAGAATATTGGCTGCGTTCATGGTGCCATCTGCATCGCCGGTGCCGACCAGGTTGTGCACCTCATCTATGAACAGGATGATATTTCCTTCATCCTTCACTTCCTGGATTAAGCCCTTAATCCGGCTTTCAAACTGGCCACGGAACTGGGTTCCTGCTACCAGAGCAGTTAAGTCCAGCAAATGGATTTCCTTATCCTGCAGCTTGGCAGGTACCTGACCCTCTGCAATGCGAAGGGCAAGTCCTTCGGCAATTGCTGTTTTGCCGACCCCTGGCTCGCCAATCAGACACGGGTTGTTCTTGGAACGGCGACACAGAATCTGAATGGCACGCTCCACTTCCCTGTCCCGGCCAATAATCCGGTCCATCCGGCCTTCCCTGGCCTTTTGCGTCAGGTCTGTGGCATACAGTCCCAGGAATTTCCGGCGTTTCTGCTGCCCTTTGGTTCCGTGCTTCCGGTGACGGCGAACGCGGGTGTCTGTCTCTTCGGCAGATTCCGGTGCCCCTTCCAGGGCTTCCACCTGTTCGGTTTCCCCCTGGTCCGGGTTCATGATGGCATTCATCATTTCGCCAAGATTGCCCATGTTTCCCATATTTCCAAGCAGGTTTTCCAGGGACAGCATGGACGGAGCGCCGCCTTCTTCAAAGTCTTCGTCCGCATTAAAGCCCAGCATGGCATTCATCTGATCGGAGACCTGGTCCAGATCTTTTTCGGATAATCCCATGCGATCCAGCATTTGCTTTACCGGACCAATATTCATTTCTGCAGCGCATTTGATGCAGTAGCCGATTGGCTCGTTTTTGTCGTCATCCAGCCGGGATACAAAGACCACAGCCGGGTTTTGCTTGCACCGTGTGCAGAGCACTTGTTTCATAGAAGTTTACTCCTTATGGTCGGCTTTATTTGCCTTGTGCTCTTTTACCTGCTTCAGGATGTCAGGCATGTAAGAGATAAAGGCAATTAAGGTGAGTACAGCCGAAATGGACACTAAAATAACAACGACCACAGACGGAAGGGTCCATGCGCCGAAGGAAGCAGTCAGGCCGAAAACCGGGCTGCAAATTAACAGGAGAAGCATAACAAGGTAATAAACAAAGGTGGCTACCTTGCCGTAAATAATAGCGGCTCCCGGAATAATGTTAACGGAAAGCATAACAACAGAGCCTACTACCATCAGCAGTTCCTTGGCTACATAAAACCAGAAAATCCAGCTGAATCCGCGCAGTAAGGAATCTTCTGCGCCATGATATGCAAAGAAGAACGCAATGGCGATGGTCATCTGGGTCAGCTTGTCAGCCAGCGGATCCAGCAGCTTTCCCAAATTGGAAATCTGGTTAAATCTGCGTGCAATTTTTCCGTCCAGGAAGTCCGTTAAACCAGAAACGGCTACCACAATGATGGCTGCCAGGTAAGACCCTTTCAGGAAAAGGACCAGGAACACCGGAACCAGGATAATCCGCACCAAAGAAAGCGCGTTTGGAACGGTCAGGGCCCCATCCGTTAACCGTTTGGCCTGTTCTTTTAAATTACTCATACTAATTCTCCTTTATACGTAAGCGCTTTTCAGCGCGGTTGTACAATGTTGGACGCGCCAATAACCAGATAATCCTGCACCAGGGTAACAAGATAGGAATTGTCTAAGCTGGTCTGAACTGATTCCGGAAGAGCGTCCCAGCCGGAATCCCGCAGGTAAGACAGGGCAAGTGCCAGTGCTGCAATCAGCAGGCCACCTTTTACTACGCCCAGTACGCCGCCAAGAATCCGATCCAGGGTACCGACCCCCTTTGTGCGATGCAGTGTTTTAATCAGTAATCCAAGCAGCCAGCTGACCAAAGTAGACAGGATGACAAACAACAGGATACTGACGACCACACTGGTCATTTGCAACAGCACATTGGAAAGATACTGGTCCGTAATATATTCGGCTATGTCAGATGCCTTTGTACTCATTTTAGACGCTTCCTGTACATAGTCAAACCATTTATTGCCCTCATGATAAGCACTGCCGTTAAAAATGGCAGACTTAATCCGGTCTATGGCAATATTACGTACCACTTTTTCATAAAGAAAATCGGCAACGGTGGAAGTATAACGGGAGGTTACAAAAACAGCAAGTAAGTAAGAACCCAGGCCGGACAAAGAAGCTAATGCGCCTCTTTGATAAGAAAGAATAACCGTCAAAACTAAAATCAACAATAAAAGAAGATCCGTCATCTGTTACCCCTCCTTGGCTACTTTATACTTTTCCTTGGCCTTGGAAATTTTGCCGGACTCATAAATATAGGTCCGGTTTCCTACGCGGAGACCGGTAATGGCATTAGAGCTGGCAACGTAACTTTTATACTGGTGCCCACCCATGCCGTAGCTATCCACATGGGCATTGCATAAAACCGTAATCCGGCTGTCGGAAGCAGTTACCGATTTAATCTGCTCTGTATATTTCTTTTCAAAGGAAACCTTTCCGTTTTGATTATAACACCGGAGTACCTGTGAATTTAAGCTTCCATATTCCGCCAAAACCACAATGGTTTCCCCGCTTTCTCCATAACAGAAAGCAGAAACCGTACTGGTGCTTAAGTCAGTTTCCTGATTTTTCTTCAGATTCTTTAAGAAGGCAATTTTATTGTCTCCGATGGCCACCACGTCATTATTGGTAGCAAAGTTCACACTGATCATGGCCGTTCCCGGATATTCAAAGGAGCAAACCGGATCCGAATACGAAAAGTCAAAAACATACACTTTTGAGAAAATTTCCCCGGCCTCGGAACCGATGACGGAAACCGCCACGTAACGGCCATTGTCCGAAAGGGCCACGGAGGTAATGGTGTAGTCTGCACAGTTCCAGACAAACTCGGTCTTTTTATAGGTTTTATTCAGAACAGTCAATCTTGACGTGGCCTTGTCGGACAGGGTGGCAAGGGCAATGTTGCCTTTGCGCCCAATGCAGGCCGTAATAATATCTTCGTCATCTTCTGTGGTGCCTTCATAAACCACGTCCGTCCGGGTTTCCACACGGTACCGATGGCCGGATCGGTTGTAGACAATGGCTTTCCGGTCACTCAGATACATGGCCGGATTGGCGTAGGTATGCGTCTTTTCTGAAGTTTCCTTGGCCGTACCACTTAAGGTAACCGTGCGTCCGGATTCCAGTAAGAAAAGATCTCCGCCGATGGCTCCGATTTTCTCTACCTCAGCAGAGTTAACCTGATAAGGATACCCACTGCCCGGCATCATGGAGTGAAAGGTATTGACAACACTATCCTTCATAGAGGACAAAGAGGCAATCTGGAAGTTGGATAAGGCCACTAAAATCAGCATCAGAATGACCAAAATCAGCGCAATAATCCGTGCCGTCTTTTTTCTGGCCGCTGTCCAGGAAAAGGTCTTCACGTAATGAACCAGTCTGGCCCAAAGGCTGGCAAACCATCTGCCGACCTTTTGAAAAAAGGCTGCCATCCGCTTCATTCCGTGTCACTTCCTTCGTAAAATACCTGATTTAAATACAAACCGCAGGCTGGTGCTGTCAGACCGGCCGCTGTGCGGTCCTCTTTTGCTAAAATGGCAGGAATGCTACCGACTTCCCGCTTCCCTTCGTTAATCCAAAGAAGGGTTCCTACCATAATCCGTACCATATTGTAAAGGAAGCCGTCCGCCTCTACCGTAAAAAGGACCAGGTCCCCTTCCCGTGTTACAGACGCCTGCTTTACGGTGCGGATATTTCCATTCACCGGTTCTTTATTGGCACAGAAAGACGTAAAGTTGTGGGTACCGACCAGATCCTGTGCCTGCTGATTTAAGAAGTCAGCATTGATTGGCCGGTGATAGGCAAGGGCCCGATCCTGCAAAAACGGATTTTTTCCGGGCCCGTTGTAAATTTTGTAAACGTATTGTTTGGAGTGGGCACTGTATCGCGGATGAAAGGAATCCGGCACGTCCCGACAGGCAAGTACGCCGATGTCTTCCGGCAGCTTTGCATTCAAAGCCCCCATCAGACGATAACAGTCCATAGTGCGGTCAGTTCGTAGCGTACAGTAATACCGGTTGGCATGGACACCGCTGTCCGTACGGGAACAACCCGTCAGTGCTTCCCGGCTGCCGAAAATGGCTTCCACCGCATTCTGTACTTCCTCCTGGACGCTTTTGGCGTTTTCCTGCACCTGCCAGCCGTGGTACCGCGTACCCAGAAACCGCAGGGTAATTAAAATGTTGCGCAACGCTTGCGTCCCTCCTCTGTTGGATTTCTGTCTTAAATGGCTGCCGGCAGAAAATGATTCAGTACAAAAATACCGGCAATGACGACCACCAGATAAACCAGTGCCAGATAGTCTCTGGTTTCCAGTTTCATTTGCTTCATGCGTGTCCGCCCTTCATACCCATGATAACAGCGGCATTCCATGGCAAAAGCCAGATCATACGCACGCCGGAACGAGGTAATAAACAGTGGAATAAAGACAGGCACCAACGCTTTGGCCCGTTCCACCAGGTTCCCGGTTTCCAGATCTGCGCCACGCGCCTTCTGCGCACTGGTAATCTTATCAAATTCGTCAATTAACGTGGGAATGAACCGTAGTGCAATGGTCATCATCATGGCAATGGTATGTACACTGCCTCGCAAGGGTTTAATGGGACTTAACAGCCGTTCAATTCCGTCGGTAATTAAGGTCGGCGATGTAGTGTACGTCAGCAACGAACTGGCCACAATCAGACAAAGGATCCGCACCACCATAAAGATGGCGGTAGACAGACCTCCGGAGGTAATGTGAATAAAGTGCCAATCTACTAACATGGTGCCTTTTTTAACATAAAAAATGTTCAGCAAGGCAGTCAGAATAATGATGATCAGAATGGGGCGAATGCCCTTCAGGATGGTTTTCAGCGGAACCTTGGAAGCCGCTACCATAATGCCAAGGGCAAGCACCATAAGCGCCAGGGACGCAAAGTTTTTGCAAAGGAAAATGCTGATGATGAAGACAAGACTTAACACCAGTTTCATGCGGGGGTCCATCTTATGCAAAAAAGAGTTCCCCGGGAAATACTGGCCGATGGTAATGTTTTTAGCCACTTACACGCCCTCCTTTCCGGAAAGACGCCGGACTTCGTCCACGCCCTGTTGCAAGGTGTAAATATCCGTGCGGCAGGGAATACCGCTTGCCTTCAGCTGTAAGAACACTTTGGTAATCTGTGGAACATCCAGGCCAATTTCCACCAGGCGTTCTGCCTTCTGGTAGGTCTCCTCTACGGTTCCGTAGCACTCTACTTTGGCGTCATTCATAACCAGAACGCGGGTGGCAATTTTGGCCACGTCTTCCATGGAGTGGGACACAATCATAACGGTGCTTCCGGTATTGTCCCGGTAGTCCCGGATCATTTGCAGGATTTGGTCCCGGCCACGAGGGTCCAAACCGGCAGTTGGTTCGTCCAGAATTAACACTTTCGGTTCCATTGCCATGACTCCGGCAATGGCAACACGGCGTTTTTCCCCGCCGGATAAATCAAACGGGGACTTTTCCAGCAGCGCTTCCGGTAAACCGACAAATTCCGCTGCGCGATGTACCCTGCGGTCTATTTCTTCTTCGGACAGCTTCTGGTTTTTGGGTCCGAAGGCAATATCTTTATAGGCTGTTTCTTCAAACAGCTGATATTCCGGATACTGGAAACAAAGGCCAACAAAAAAGCGGCTTGCTTTCAGTGTCTTTTTGCTTTCCCAGATGTCCTGGCCATCCACATAGATTTTCCCGGAAGTCGGCTTTAACAATCCGTTAAAATGCTGGATTAAGGTAGATTTTCCGGAACCGGTGTGTCCGATAACGGCCACCAGTTCCCCTGCCTCCAGTTCTATGGAGACGTTATCCAATGCCACCGTTTCAAACGGAGTTCCTTCTCCGTAACGGTAAGTCAGGTTTTCTGTCTTTAGAATTGCCATGGGCACTTAGTTCTCCTTCAATACGGCAGACAGGGCTGCCACGCATTCTTCCGTTGTCAGGATATCTTCCGGCATGGGAATGCCGGATTCCTGCAACAGCTGACTAAACTCCGTTGCCTGTGGAACATCCAGACCCACCTGCTTCAGCTGCTTTGCATTCCGGAACACTTCATAAGGGGTTCCATCGGACAGAATCTGTCCCTGATCCATAACAATGACACGGGACGCCGTTGCCGCTTCTTCCATAAAGTGCGTAATAAAAATAACCGTCAGTCCAAGTTCATCATGCATTTTTCGGACGGTGTTCATGACTTCCTTCCGGCCCCGTGGGTCCAGCATGGCAGTGGATTCATCCAGAATAATGCACTCCGGCTCCATGGCCAGAATACCCGCAATGGCTACCCGCTGTTTCTGTCCACCGGAAAGCTTATGTGGTTCATGCATTTTATATTGTTCCATGCCAACCGCTTTCAGGCAGTAGTCTACCCGTTCCCGGATTTCTTCCGGCGGAATACCCAGATTTTCCGGGCCAAAGGCTACATCCTCTTCCACTATGGTTGCCACAATCTGGTTGTCCGGATTCTGAAAAACCATGCCAATATGCTGGCGTAGTTCCATAAGCCGGTCTTCATCTCTGGTGTCTATGCCATAGGATGTTACGGTGCCGTGGTCCGGAACCAAAATGCCGTTACAAAGCTTGGCCAGAGTGGATTTACCGGAACCATTGTGGCCCAGAATTGCCACATATTCCCCTTTACGGATGGTCAGGTTCAGGTTTTTAATGGCAAGCTGAACTTCCGTTGCTTTTTTCTGCTCTGGCTCCTGGCCTTCTGTGGTATCGGGTTCCTCCTCATAGGAGAAATCAACATTTTCAAACTTGATGAGCTCTTCCATGAAGCCCTCCTGCTGTTGTAAATTACTTTTCCCAAATGGCGGATGCCCCACATGGGAGGCACAGGCCGGTCTGGGTGGTCGGAAGGCCGATTTCGTCACTCCGGACGGTGCCGCCGTAAACCGGCACGATCAGACTGCCCAGAATATAACTCATAACCGACGGGGAAAGTCCGGTGGTATACGAGTTAATTAAAAACATCAGCGGCTGATCAGAAAGCACCTTTTGGCAGGTTTCTACCAGCTCGTAAATTTTATCTTCCAGTTTCCATACTTCCCCGCCCGGGCCTCGGCCGTAACTGGGCGGATCCATAATGATAATGTCATATTTGTTGCCCCGGCGGATTTCCCGCTGTACAAACTTCAGGCAATCATCCACCAGCCATCTGACGGGCCAGTCCTGCAGTCCGGACAACGCGGCATTTTCCTTGGCATAGGCCACCATTCCCTTAGAGGCATCTACATGACAAACGGAAGCACCTTCTGCCAGGCAGGCCAGGGTGGCACCACCGGTATAGGCAAATAAATTTAATACCTTCACGTCTTTGCGGCCGGAATTGCGAATTACCTGTCGGGTATAATCCCAGTTGACCGCCTGCTCCGGAAAAAGTCCGGTATGCTTAAAGCCCATGGCTTTAATTTTAAAGGTCAGATCCCGATAGGTAATATCCCATTGATCCGGCATCTTCTTATATTGTTCCCACTGACCACCGCCTTTTTCGCTACGGTGATAACGGGCATGTGCCTGTTTCCACATGGGATGCGCTTTTGGTGTTTTCCAGATAACCTGGGGATCCGGGCGAATTAAAATAACGTTTCCCCAGCGTTCCAGACGCTCTCCTTCGGAAGAATCCAGCAATTCATAATCCTTCCAAAGCTCGGTATTTCTCATAGGGTAGGACTCCTAAATAAAGTTTAAATTAAGCGTTCGCGTACTACTTCGGCAATGTCATTGCCCAGGCGTTCAATCTGCTGGATATCCTGTCCCTCCAGCATGACACGAACCAATGGTTCCGTACCGGAAACACGAACTAATACCCGGCCGGTATCTCCCAGTTCTTCTTCTGCCTTGGCAATGGCGGCCGCAATTTCCTTGTCTTCCGGGAAACGCACCCGTCCATATTGGGACACCCGGACATTAATCAGAACCTGCGGATAAATGGTCATGCAGGCAGCCAACTCCGACATCTTTTTGCCGGAGCGCTTCATGGCCTTCAGC
>CAVFBE010000011.1:0-17130 GCA_963620745.1 Muribaculaceae bacterium
GGATTCCCTGTTGCCGGGGCAGTACTACCGCCACGCACCGGTTTATATTATGAGCAACAAGGTGGAACACAGCGGCATTCCCCACGAAAAGCTGCCGGATTACATGCAGGAGCTGATTACGTTTGCCAACACCAAAGATGACATGAATGACCTGTTAAAAGCGGCCGTACTGCATTTTTATCTGTCTTATGTGCACCCGTACTTTGACGGAAACGGACGCATGGCTCGCCTGGTTCATATGTGGTATCTTATCCAGCAGGGATATGAAAGCACGTTGTTTGTCCCCCTGTCCGGGTTTGTTGAAAAAAGCCGCAAAAAATACTATGACGCCTACACTTTGACGGAGGACAACAGGGCCTATGCCGGGTGTCTGGATGTAACCCCGTTTCTGCTCTACATGATTCAAAACGTGTATGACGAACTAAAAGCCGCACCCATTGCGGTGGACACCCTGACGCAGTACAGAAGCGTTTTAGCCTCCGGCGAAATTACGCAAAAAGAGGAAAAGCTCTGGCAGTTTGTCCTGTCCACCTATGCGGAAGAGCCGTTTACCACCAAGCAATTGGAGCGGGACTTTGGCGATGCAGCTTACGCCACCATCCGCAGCTTTGTCCTGAAATTTACGGATCTGGAGTTGCTGGAAGCCCAACCCCGCAGCAACAAAGTCATTTACTGTGTGAAAAAGAGCGGTTGAATTGTACCTGAGCGGCGGATTTGTTATAATGCAAAGGTATTCTGAAAGCGAAAAGAGGTGGCTGCCTTTCCCATGGATAAGAAAACCAAACGGGAAATTCTGATGGTCAGCGGCGTGCTGGGGGCCAGCACCCTGTTGTTCTTTCTGCTTGGCAAAGGCATTGGTGCCGCCTTTACCTGGGCCTTGCAAAACGGCTATTTACAGCTGACCTATAACGTTTATTACGTGGTGCAGATGCTGTACTCCGTTATTTCCTTAATTGTTCCGTTTGCCATTGGCGGACAGATTGTGAAGAAAATTCAAAAGCGGAAGCAATTGTTTAACTGGGAGCATGCGGAAGACCAGACGCTGTTTTATTTATCCATTGCCTTTGGCTTTCTGGCTTTAATCCTGGCCAATGTGGCTACGTCCATTTTAACCGGCATTTTGCAAGAATATGGCGTTACCTTTGATGACCCGGAACTGCCTATGCCAACCAAACTAAGTGAATATGTTTTCATGACGCTGGCCTCGGTTATTGTGCCTGCATTTACGGAAGAGTTTGCCTTCCGCGGGGTTATCTTACACAGCTTCCGCAAGTATGGGGATTTATTTGCCGTTGGCATGTCAGCGCTGTTATTTGCGTGTATGCATGGCAACATGACACAGATGCCGTTTGCATTAATCCTGGGCTTTGTTATGGGGCTGCTGGTAATCTGCACAGACAGCATCTGGACCGGCATTGCCATCCATCTGTTTAACAACACCTATGCTTTGGTACTGACCCTAATTTCCGATAACTGTAGTCAGTCAACAGCGTACACGGCTGTTATCATGATTAACTTTATTGGCCTGTCCCTGGGCCTGATTGCCAGTGTGTATACGTCCTACCGGTACCGCGGTGCAAGACGCAAAGTGCTGTATGCACCACCGGCAGAAGCAGATAAAAAAATACAACGGAAATACCATGCGCAGGCCTGGCTGTATAGCCTGATTTCCCTGCCCATGCTGGCATCCGTTGTGTACCTGATTGTTTGTTTATACCAAAGTGTCCATACGGGAGGTGCCGTATGAACGAAGTGTTCATGAAAGAAGCGCTGGCGGAAGCAGCAAAGGCTGCTGACGCCGGAGAGGTCCCCATTGGGGCCGTTGTGGTGCGCGGCAATGAAATTGTCGGCCGCGGGCACAACCGCCGCGAAGGGGACAAGAGTGCGCTGGCGCATGCAGAGCTGCTGGCCATTCAGGATGCCTGTACCCGCCTGGGGGGATGGCGCCTGTTTGACTGTGACCTGTATGTTACCTTAGAACCGTGCCCCATGTGCGCCGGGGCCATTATTAACGCCCGCATTCAAAATGTTTATTTTGGCGCCAAAGACCCCAAGGCGGGGTCCACAGGCAGCATTATTAATTTGTTTTCGCTGCCGTATAATCATAAGCCGAATGTAACCGGTGGGTTACTGGAAGAAGAGTGTGCCACACAGCTGACCTCCTTTTTCCGCGCCCTCCGTGCAAAGAAACAGTAATCCTGAAGGAGCAAAGCAATATGCCAGAATTAAGTGCAGAAGAAAAAAATGAATTCCTGTGGGAATCCAATCAGTTCAGCAGTGTAGAAAATGTCATTGCCGTGGCCAGCGGAAAAGGAGGCGTAGGAAAATCCTTAGTAACTACGTTACTTGCCTGCGCCAGCGCCAAAGACGGCAACGAAACCGCTATTATGGACGCCGATGTAACCGGCCCGTCTATTCCGAAGGCGTTTGGTATGCATGGCCACCTGGAAGCCGTGGAAGGTATTGGCATTGAACCGCGCATTTCCGATCTGGGTGTTAAAGTGGTTTCCATGAACCTGCTTCTGGAAAACGAAGAACAGCCTGTTGTATGGCGTGGCCCGGTTGTTGCCGGCGTCCTGGAACAGTTCTGGAAAGACGTTGACTGGGGCCAGGTAGACTACATGTTTGTAGACATGCCTCCGGGTACCGGAGACGTTCCCCTGACCGTTTATCAGTCCATGCCGGTAAAAGGCATTGTTTTAGTTACCACGCCGCAGGACCTGGTACAGATGATTGTCAAGAAGGCCTCCACCATGGCCCAGATGATGAACGTTCCCATCCTTGGTGTTATTGAAAACATGAGTTATCTGTCCTGCCCGGATTGCGGCAAAAAGATTAATGTATTTGGAGAAAGCAAAGCAGAGCAGATTGCCAAAGAACTGGGCGTTCCGGTTCTGGCCACCCTGCCAATGGACCCGGCTGTTGCTTCCTTGGTAGATCAGGGCAAAGTGGAATATATTCAGGAACCAAAGGCTGAAGAAGCCTTTGCCTCCATCAAAAACGCATTAGTGTAAGCCGGATATGGCCTCATGTTCTTTTTGCAGTTCCTGCAAAAGGTCCTGTGGAAGCCAAGTGGAATTGGTTGGGGTCAGTACCGCTTTCAACGGAATGGTTACCTCTGCCTGCCGTAAGGCCCGCAGGAACTTGTCCATGGCGGATCCGTTCAGCTGATACATCAGAAGCATCTCTTCCTGAAAGAGGGGTGCTTCTTTTTCTTTTGTTTCCTGCCCCTCTTCCTTTGGCGATGTAGCCCCTTTCGGCACAAAACCAAACAGCACATTCAGAGGCAACCCAAATTCTTCCGGCGGAACCACTTTAAATTTTATGCCCTGGCGGCTGCAGATTTTGCGGAGTGCCGCTTCCTTTTCCGTAGACAAATTAAAGGCGCGAACCGCGCCGGCAACCGATACTTTCATGCTGGGATTTCTCCTTTCAAAGTGCCCTTATTATAGCATATAATGGTGGGCAGAAATAGAAAGGAGTGCCGGGAATGGGATGTGAACTTTGCCCAAGGGCATGTGGTGTAAATCGCAGAGAAGGAGAAGCCGGAATCTGTTGCATGGACAGCACCATGCGGATTGCCCGCGCGTCTTTGCACCAGTGGGAAGAGCCCTGCTTGTCAGGGTCTCATGGCTCCGGCACGGTGTTTTTCTCCGGCTGTCCCCTGCACTGTGTGTATTGCCAGAATTATCGCATTGCGGCAGGGGACCGCGGCGTACCGGTCACCGTTCCGGAGCTACGGGACATCTTCCTGAAGCTCCAGGCAATGGGCGCCCATAACATTAATCTGGTTACACCAACCCACTTTGTGCCGTCCATTGCCGAAGCGCTGGAGCAGGCAAAGACGGCGGGCCTGACGCTGCCCATCGTGTATAACACGTCCTCTTATGAAACGGTAGACACCCTTGCCCGAATGGACGGGCTGGTAGACATTTATCTGCCGGACATGAAATATTATTCACCTGATTTGGCAACGCAGTATTCCTCCGCACCGGACTACTTCCAGGTAGCGTCTGCCGCCATTGCCGAAATGTACCGACAGGTAGGTGACCCCGTTTTCCGGGAGGACGGCATGTTGCAGTCCGGCGTTTTAGTTCGCCACCTGCTGCTACCCGGCCAGGTCCGGGACAGTAAACGGGTGGTTCGCTATCTTTGGAAAACCTATCACAACCATATTTTCCTGTCCCTGATGTGCCAGTATACGCCACTGCCGCACGTGGCCGCTTCTTATCCGGAGTTAGCTCGCCGCGTAACGCAGGAAGAATATGACGCATTGGTTGACTACGCAGTAGATCTAGGCATTACCCAGGCCTACACCCAGGAAATGGAGTCCGCCTCCGAATCCTTCATTCCCGACTTTGAGTCCTTTTCCGTTTCCGCCTTCTTAAAGGCATAATTTGGTCAATCTTTATAAAGTTGTAATAGACCGAACAGATTTTCGAAACTGTCATAAGTTAAATTGAAGGAAGGCTGTTATAATAGGACTGATTTATGGAGCCTGCGCACCTGCAAGCGGAAAGGAGCCATCATGGTCAACAACGGGCTTACCACCGAAGAGGTAAAACAACAGACCGCGGCCGGCAACGTCAATGTCATTCCCGACCAGTCGGACAAAACGGTCAAACAAATCATCTTAGAAAACGTAGTTACTTACTTTAATATTATTTTCTTCGTTCTGGCCATTCTGGTTATCATTGCCGGGTCCTGGAAGAATTTAACCTTCCTGCCGGTGGTCATCGGCAACACGGTTATTGGTATTTTCCAGCAGCTGCGCGCCAAAAAGACGCTGGATGAGCTGTCCCTGCTGGATCAGTCCACCTACACTGTTATCCGCAATGGCGTGGAAGAAACGGTACGCTCTGACTCGCTTGTCCTAGGCGATTTAGTCCTGGTCAAAGCCGGCCAGCAAATCCCCGCTGACGGATACGTGGAAGAGGGTTATGCCGAAGTCAACGAATCCCTGCTGACCGGCGAAGCCGACGAAATTGTCAAGCAAAGCGGGTCCGAACTGAAGTCCGGCAGCTTTGTGGTTTCCGGCAGCTGTTACATGCTGCTGACCAATGTCGGGGCTGATTCCTATGCCGCCAAGCTGATGAGCAAGGCCAAGGAAGTAACTGACAAGAAGTCAGAAATGATCCGGGATATTGAAACCATCATCAAGATTGCCGGTATTTTAATTATCCCCATTGGTCTGGCCTTATTCATTCAGTCCATGGTCAACGGCAACGGTTTTTCCCAGTCCATTATTTCCATGGTTGGTGCCGTCATTGGTATGATTCCGGAAGGCATGTACCTTCTGACTACCGTAGCGCTGGCCTTAAGTGCCATCCGTCTTGCACAAAAGCAGGTTCTGCTGCATGACATGCGTAGCATTGAAACCCTGGCACGGGTAGACGTTCTTTGTGTAGATAAAACCGGCACCATTACCAATGACAAAATGACCGTTACCGAGGTATTCCCCGCAGACGGATTGGCAGACACCCAGTTTGCACAGGTGCAGACGCTGTTGGACCAGTATGTTCACACTATAGCGGACAGCAACCTGACCATGGAAGCCCTGCTGAATTACTTTACCGGAACTTCCCGGCTGAATGCCGTTTCCGTACAGGAGTTTTCCTCCAAGACCAAGTATTCTTCCATTCGCACTGCCGATGCGGAATACCGCCTTGGTGCCCCGGAAATGGCACTGGCTCCGGAGCTGTTGGAACGGAACCGAAACGCCATTGAGCAGCGGGCCGGCATGGGTCAGCGCGTTCTGGCGTTTGCCTTTGTAAAAGATGGCGTTGGGTATCCGTTAGCGTTCATCAGCCTGGAAAATGAAATCCGCCAGAATGCCAAAGAAATCTTTACCCATTTTGCAGAGCAGGATGTGGCCATTAAAGTTATTTCCGGAGACAATCCGCTGACGGTATCCCGCGTTGCACAGCAAGCGGGCATTGCCAATGCGGATCAATACATAGACGCCGGCACGCTGACCACACCGGCCAGCATAGAAGAAGCTGCCATGAATTACACCGTCTTCGGACGGGTAAAACCGGAGCAGAAGCGGCAACTGGTAGAAGCCTTGCAGAAGCAGAAGTTGAAGGTAGCCATGACCGGAGACGGTGTCAATGACATCCTGGCCATGAAGAAAGCCGACTGCTCCATTGCCATGGGCACCGGCAGTGACGCCGCCCGGCAGGCCGCGCAGGTGGTTCTGCTGGACTCCGACTTCTCCCATTTAAAGAACATTGTTTCCGAAGGACGACGGGATATTAATAATATTACCCGCTCCGCCATTCTGTTCTTATACAAGAACATGTTCTCTTTATTCCTGGCAATCTTCTCTATTATTAACTCCTTCAGTTATCCGCTGCAGCCGTCCCAGATTTCCTTGATTTCCGCCTTCAACATCGGTGTCCCGTCGTTCTTCTTAGCGCTGGAAGCCAACGAAGGCAAGCAGCGTGGACGGTTCCTGTCGCAGACCCTCCTGCGGGCCCTGCCGGCGGCCATCACCTCGTTCTTGTCCATTGCGGCCATGGTTCTGTTTGCCAGAATGTTCAACCTGCAGGAAAGCGAAATCGGGACCGCCAGCACCTATCTGTTAGCAGTTGTCGGATTCATTATCCTGTTCCAGTTGGCCACGCCGCTGAACAAGTACCGCACTGCCATCATCGGCCTTTGCCTTGCCGGATTTATCATTTGTCTGACCTGCTTCTACTCGTTGTTCTCTATTGAAGCATTGTCCATAGAAAGCGCATCCCTTTGCATTGTGTTTGCCCTTGCAGAAGTAACTGTTATCCGGGCACTGACCTTGCTAATGAAGCGTGGCCAGACTTACCTTGATAAGCGGGAAATGGAAAAAGCCGCCGACACCGCCGCCCGCGCCAACAGCGCCACGTCCGGCACCGGGCGCCACCACTATCATTCGGCCTCTGCCGAAGGACACCACACCTCTGGCAAAGCAATCCGCACTTCAAGCAAAACAAAAAGCAAGAAGGCCAAAGAGCCGTTTGATTTCCGCAACAAGCACTAAAAGCAACAAGCCCAAATACTACAAAAAGGCAACCATCCCCCAGATGGTTGCCTTTTCTTTTTTGCACAAACTTGTTTATGCGTTATTTTCCAAAATGGCCTTGCGTGTCCGCAGAATGGAAGACGGGCTGACAGAGAATTCGTCCAGGCCCCACTCTAAGAGACGGGCTGTCAGACGAGGGTCTGCCGCTGCCTCGCCACACATGCCGACAGGAATACCATTTTCTTTGGCGCCTTTAATGGCAAGTTCAATGGCCTTCAGAACAGCTGGTTGCATGACGTCATACAGGCCGGACACTTTGGAGTTGCCACGGTCTACGGCCATGACATAACCGGTCAGGTCATTGGTGCCAATGGAGAAGAAGTCAGCCTCTTTGGCCAGTTCCTCTGCGGTCAAAGCCGCCGCCGGCGTTTCAATCATAATACCTACCGGCACATTGGCTACGGCATGTCCTTCCGCTGCCAGTTCTTCTGCACACTGGGCTACCAAAGCCTTAGCTGCGTGAATTTCATCCGCACAGGTTACCATTGGCAGCATAATTTTTACGTTGCCAAAGGCGGACGCGCGAAGAATGGCGCGGAGTTGCCGTTTAAACAGTTCCGGATTCTGCAGGCAGTAACGGATGGCACGGAAGCCCAGGAAGGGGTTGTCTTCCTTTTCAATGGCCAGATAAGGAATGTCCTTGTCACCGCCTACATCCAGTGTCCGGATGATAACTTCTTTGCCGTGCATGGCTTTGGCAACCGTAGAGTAGGCTTCAAACTGCTCTTCCTCTGTCGGTTCCTGGTTGCGGTCCATAAACAGGAATTCTGTCCGGAACAAACCAACGCCTTCGCCGCCATGCTGTACCACATTCTGCACGTCCTCCGGCTTACCGATATTGCCATATACCGCCTTTGGAACACCATTTGCGGTGACGGTAGACATGCTGGCAAAACGCTGCAGGTCTTCCTTCTCCGCTTCATACTGCTTTTGTAACACGGTATATTCGGCAATCTCTTCCGCCGTCGGATCCGGCAGAACGCGACCGTTGGAGCCATCCACTACCAGAAGCCGGCCGTCTTCCAGTTTTTGGGTTGCTCCTTCTACGGACAAAACAGCCGGCAGGCCCATCGCCCTTGCCAGAATGGCGCTGTGCGAGGTAACACCGCCTACTTCCGCAATCATACCGGCCACATTGTCACAATTGATTCTCCCCGTCATGGACGGAGTAAAATCCTTCGCAATTAAGACACTGCCCTTCGGCACAGCGGAAATATCCACCATGGTTACTCCAAGCAGGAGGCACAGCAGGTCATCCCGGATGTCTTTGACATCCGATGCACGCTGCTCCATGAGTTCATCCCCGGTGCCGGCAAACATGTCAATGAAGAACTGGCAGACGCTGTCCACGGCCGATTCAGCCACTTCGCCGCCGTCAATGCGTTCTTCCATCTGCTGTTTCATAAACGGGTCCTGCAGCATTTCCACATGCCCGGACATAATTTCTGCCTCTTTTTCACCGGCAGACACCTTCAGCTGCGCCGCAATCTCCTGGGTCTTGCCGATGCATTCCGCAATGGCATTCTCCAGCCGAGCCTTTTCCGACACCGCATCCGTATATTTCACAGCGCTGTAATCTAAGCTGATATCTTCAATAATAATGGCTTTGCCAATACCGTATCCTTCCGATACGCCGATTCCCTTCAGCATAAAAGCACCTCTTTTGTTATGCTTATTCTGCATCGCCAAGGCCGGACTCAACCAGTTCTACGGCCTTCTTCAGCGCAGCTTCTTCGTCCGCACCTTCACAGCAGATTTCCACTTCGGATCCGCACTTCATGCAGGCTGCCATAATGTTCATAATGCTTTTGCCGTTGACCTTCTGACCGTTAAACACCAGGGTAACGTCCGAAGAAAACGGAGTCATTTCCTTAATGAAATAGTTGGCCGGGCGCATGTGAAAGCCCTCTTTATTGGTAACGGTTACCTTCTGAGAAACCATAATTTTTCTTCCTTTCCTTTGCGAGTCAGTACCTTTCGGTCCCGCTCAGCAATTCTTCTTTTCAGACTTATTATCCGTTTACATTCCGGATCTTTCAAGGCCTGGTCATCAGAGCGTGGTCCTTTGCGATGCTCTTCTTTCTGTCCTTGAAAGACCCTTTGTTTTATCTTATTTCTCTTCTGCCTGAACCAGGTCCTTCTTTAAGAAGCGGAGGGCTACTACAGAAGCAACTACGCCAATGGCAAGTGCCAGCAGGTAGAAGTACCATTTGCCTACGGTAGCGAATACGAAGATGCCGCCGTGAGGAGCCATCAGGGTGCAGCCGAACAGCATGGACAGAGCACCGGAGACAGCGGAACCGATAACCAGGGACGGGATAACGTGTACCGGGTCAGCAGCTGCGAACGGGATAGCGCCTTCGGTAATGAAGGACAGACCCATAACGTAGTTGGTCGGTGCGGACTGACGTTCTGCTGCGGAGAACTTCTTCGGGAACAGCTGGCAGGCAACGGCCAGGGCAATGGGAGGAACCATGCCGCCGATCATAACGGCTGCCATGCTTTCATAGCACATGGTCTGGAAAGCAGCGTCTGTGGAGGCGGCAGCTTCCGTCAGGAGGCCGGTGCCGAACAGGTAAGCAGCCTTGTTGATTGGGCCGCCCATATCAATGGCCATCATGCCGCCAAGCAGCAGGCCAAGGAGAACTAAGTAATTGGTACCGCCGAGCCAGGTCAGGAACTGGGCAATCACGCCGTTCAGCCAGATGAAGGCCGGGTCAAGGGTACACATAACAACGGAGATTGCGGCAAGTCCGCAAACCGGATAAATCAGCATTGGCTTAATGCCGTCAAGGCTCTTCGGGAAGTTTCTGCAAAGATATTCCAGGCCTTTTACCAAGTAGCCTGCTGCAAAACCGGCAATGAGGGCTCCAATGAAGCCGGCGGAAATACCGGAGTCTCCGGCCGGGTCGGCCCAGGTGGCGCCGATCTTGGCAAGATAGCCGCCTGCAAAGCCGACTAAAAGGCCGGGACGGTCAGCAATGGAGTGAGCAATAAATCCGGCTAAGATTGGAAGCATGAAGCCCATGGCTGCGCCGCCCATGGATTTAATCCAGGCGGAGCCTGCCAGCATGGAACCAAAGTCGGAACCATATGGGGTGCCGGTCTTCATGCAGTAAATGGTATCAATCAGGAAGGCAATGGCTGTCAGGATACCGCCGCCAACAACGAACGGAAGCATGTGGGATACACCGTTCATCAGGTCTTTGTAAATCTTGCGGCCAACGGATTCCTTTTCTACGTCGTCACTGTCATCGGTTACGGCGCCGGCTTCTGCATGATAAATGGGAGCCTTGCCGTCTACTACTTTCTGAATTAATTCTTTCGGCTTGTTAATGCCGTCTGCTACCTTTACGCGCAGAACCGGCTTGCCGTCAAAGCGGGCCATTTCCACGTTCTTGTCAGCAGCAATGATAATGGCGTCACAAGCGGCAATTTCTGCCTTGGTCAGCACGTTCTTGGCGCCGCCGGAGCCGTTGGTTTCCGCTTTCAGCGGAAGACCCATTTCTTCGCCGGCCTTTTCCAGGGCTTCTGCTGCCATATAGGTGTGTGCAATACCGGTTGGGCAGGCGGTTACGGCCAGAATGCGGTAGCCATCTTTCTTGGCTTCTGCAGCCGGTTTTTCTTCCGCTGCTTCTTCCGGATATTTCAGCGCTTCCTGTGCGTTGATGATTTCCATGAATTCTTCCGGCGATGCAGCGGCACGCAGACGACCGGCAAAATCGGCATCCATCAGCATAACCATCAGTCTGGACAGGATTTCCAGATGAACGTCTCCGCCTTCTGCAGGAGCTGCAATCATGAAGAACAGGTTACTTGGCTGTCCGTCCGGTGCATTGTAATCCACGCCATCCGGTACGGTAATGGCAGCCAGACCGGCTTTCTTTACGGCATTGGTCTTTGCGTGCGGCACGGCCAGTCCTTCGCCCAGGGCCGTTGTGCTTTCGGATTCCCGTTTCAGGATTGCTTCCTTGAAAGCTGCTGCATCCGACAGATTGCCAACTGCTTCGTGAAGGGAGATCAGCTTGTCAATGGCTGCATCTCGGTCCGCTGCGGTAACGCCAAGTGCAATTGCGTCCACCGTTAACAGGTCTTTGATTTTCATAAAGACACCTCTTTTTCTTTCTTAAAACTCTTTACTTATTTAGAGAAATACTGTTCCAGAGTATTTCTAATTTCCGTTCCACTGGCAATGCCGTCCACAAAGGCAGAGGCGTTGCCTGCTGCAGAACCCAGACGCAGTGCGTAATCATAGTCCTGCTTTAATTCATAACCGGCTACAAATCCGGCCACCATGGAATCTCCGCATCCTACATTGTTAACCGGCTTTCCGGGAACAATGCCGGCGGAATGAATGCCGCCATTTTCATCTACTAAGATGGCTCCGTATTTTCCGCGGCTGACCAGCACGTTGGCGGCGCCCATCTCCTGCAGCTTCTTGGCTAACTTTACAATCAGGATTTCATCGGTTGGAAGTACTTCCTGGCCAAATAAATCCGAAAGTTCATGGTGGTTCGGCTTAATCAGGAACGGCTGATACGGCAACACCTTCCGGAGGGCTTCCCCGCTGGTGTCAACTACAATCCGGATGCCGCGTCCCTGCAGCTTCTGCATAATCAGTTCGTAAATATCTTCGGGCAGATTCTCCGGCACCGCGCCCGCCATAACCAGCGTGTCTCCGGCGCGCAGAGTATCAATTTTTTCATAAAACTCTTTTAATGCTTTGGCATCTACTTCCGGGCCCGGTGCGTTCACGTCCCACTGCTCTTGTGCAAACAGCTTGACGTTAATGCGGGTCAGCCCGGCCGGAAGCTCTACAAAATCGGTCTTTACGCCATCTGCCTGCAGCATGTCCTGCAGGCCGCGGCCCGTAAAGCCCGCCACAAAGCCCAGTGCCTTGTTCGGCAGTCCTAGCTCTTTCAGAACCAGGGAGACGTTAATTCCCTTTCCGCCATAAATGACTTCTGCTGAATCTGCGCGGTTAATGTCTTTGCACTGGAGTTCGCTTAATCGCACAATATAATCCAGTGCCGGATTCAACGTTACGGTATAAATCATGGAAGTCACTCCTCTTCTGTTTCTGCCGGAATTACTTTGACCACGGTGGTTTCAGCGTACTTGCTGTCCGGCTGTCTGTCTGTAATAATGGCCGAGTTGCCCAGCTGGCCGAAGGTCATGGTGGACACGCGGTCAAACTTGGAATGGTCTGCCAGAACGTAAGAGACGAAGCTGCGGTCTATGGCCGCTGTTTTGACAAAGGCTTCATCGGCATCCGGGGTGGTAAAGCCCCGCTTCAAATGCACCCCGTTGGTTCCAAGAAAGGCCTTGGAGAAGTTGTAGTGCAGGATGTTCTGTGCTGCTGCCAGTCCGGCCACTGCTTCGGTGGTTTCCTTCAGTTCTCCGGCCAGCATGTAGGTTTTAAACCCGTGTTTTACCAGTTCCTTGGCATGCTGAATACCGTTGGTAACGAAGGTGGCGGAGCTTGGTTCCAGGTAAGGAATCATCAGCAGGGTGGTGGAGCCGGCGTCCAGAAAGACGAAGTCTGATCCGGTAACCTGCGCGGCTGCATACTTTGCAATGGCCCGCTTGCTGTCCACATTCATGACCAGCTTTTCTTCCAGTTTCTCTTCCTTGGTAATGAACTGGGTTTCCGTCAGGGTGGCACCGCCGTGCACCTTATTCAGCTTGCCCAGCTTGTCCAGCGCCAACAGGTCCCTGCGAACTGTGCTTTCCGAAGAATCCAGCACTTCCGTTAGTTCGCTGACCGTCACGCTGCCCTTTTCTTCCAGCAGCTTTAAAATCCGATCGTGCCGCTGCTGCGTCAGCATTGACATGAGAGAGCTCCTTTCTTTGATGATTTTCCCATCCGGGGTCCGTGTCGTTTTTCTATCTTGATTATAGCAAATTTGCGGCCGTAATCAATCAGGACCAGTCACTTTCATTCAAGTTCGTTCATTATGACCGCTATCTCCACAAAAAAGCGCTGCTTTCTTCCACTTTTTCGCCTACATTTTGACTGATTTTGACTGATTTCAATCAAGTTTCAGGAAATCCGTCATCTTACCGCCCATTTTGGGGCAGAAAAAAAGCATCCGGGGACAAGTTCCTCAGACGCTTTTTGTTTTTCTTTTGCTTTGCGATTCAGTTTTTCGCTTATTCAGACAGAGGGCAGTACTGTACAATGGCGTCCCGCTTGTGCTGGCTTGCCTTATGCATACTGTCAATCTTGGCAGTCTTTTCCGGAGCAACCGTGCCGCCGCCGAGATAGGTGTCCAGTTCGGCATAGGTCAGGCCCATTTCGCCTTCGTCGGTCTGGCCTTCGGCAAGTCCGGCAGACGGTGCCTTGGTAATAATGGATTCCGGAGCGTTCAGGAAGCGGAGGAATTCAAAGATTTCCGTTACCGTCAGGTCGGAAATCGGGTTGAAGTCATGGGCGCCGTCTCCCCACTTGGTGAAGTAACCGACGTAGGCTTCACTGCGGTTGCCGGTGCCGGCAACCAGGCGGCCTTCATTGGCAGCAATGGCATACAGGGTGGTCATCCGCAGACGTGGCGCAATGTTGTTCAGCGAAGCTGGCTTCAGTTCCCCGGTAACTTCCTTTAAAGCAGAAGTCAGGGCATCTCTGGTGTCAGACAGGTTAATGCAGCGATGTTCAATGTGGAACTGCTCTGCCACGGCAAGGCCATCCGCCATGTCAATTTCAAAGTTGCGGGAAACAGAGCACGGCATCATAATGCCAACGGTGTTGTCACATGCTGCCTTGCAAAGGATGCCGACCAGGGCAGAGTCTTTGCCGCCGCTGTTGCCGTAAACAATTCCCTTTGCGCCGCTCTTCTTCAGTAAATCCCGGATAAACTGAACGCGGTTTTCAAATTCCTTTTGATAGTCTCTCATTAAGGACCCCTTCTTTCTATAAGTTAAAAACGGTTACTACGGCAAGCACCGTAATAACCGTTCATGGGCTGTGCTTGCATGCGGAAATCAGTATTTTACCTTGGCATTTGCAGAATGCTAATGCCGGTTTCCACTTCCAGAATGTCATGAAAGACAGCAGTTTGTGTTGCAGAAATATGTTTGTCCATATGAAGGCTGCCGAAGTACCACTTCTTGTAGTCTACGGCACCGGCAAGCTCTTCAAAATAGGTGTTAAGCAGAGTAACTCTGGGTTTGACGGTATTCTTCATGGTCAGGAAATCCTTGACCTTGGCAGACGGCTCATGGGTAATGATGATGTCCACCTTGTTGCCCTTTGCGCCGATGTTGGAGGCGCCTTCCAGCAGTTCCTGCTGATTCGGGCTTTCGGCAGGAGACCAGTTGTCACTGGCAATGCGGATGTCCATGTCAGGGCTTTCCCCACCACCCATGGTAAAGATCTGAAATCCTTCAATGGTAAAAACCTGCCCACGCATCAGGTGGTACACATTTCCGCCAATGTGCTGTACCTTTCCGCCGTTCCATTCGCTGACTTCATAGGCATTCAGCAGGTCAAAGTTTTCATGTGTGCCATCTACAAAGCAGATGTTAAATTTTTTATCTCCAAGCTTGGCGAGTTGCTTTTCCTCTTCTTTGGAGCCGTCCCAGATGAAGCCGAAGTCCCCACAAACCAGAAGCGTATCTCCTTTTTGTAGTTTCTTGGCGGCCGGAGTCTTAAAACGGGCAATATCACCGTGTAAGTCACCGGTTACGTATACCATATATGTTTCCCTCTCAGATATTTTCTGTTATAATTCAATCAGTTCTTACAGATTTAAAATCTGCAGATTATTTTACAGTATTTCAAGGGTGATGTCTATGGAGAAAAACGCTAAAAAGCATTTCCTCTCCGCTCTGCTTTCCATTTTTCTGGTGGCTCTTCTGATGGTGGATATCCTACCTATTCAAAGCTCCGCCGCCTATGATGACGAGCTTGATTTTCAGAGTGATATTGTCTACATGGTCAACATGGATCAAGGCACTGTCATCTTCAACAAGAACGCCTCTAAAAAGACAGCCATGGCTTCCTTAACCAAGATTACCACCTGTCTTCTGGTTCTGGAAAATGTGTCGGATCTGGATACGGAAGTTACGGTTCGCCAGGAAGTGTTGGACACTTTGGCAGGAACCAACAGCTCCCTCGCCAATTTGCAGGTCGGGGAAGTATTAACCGTCAACCAGCTTTTAAATTTAATGATGGTCCACAGCGGCAATGACGCCGCCGCCGTTTTAGCCGACTATGTCGGTGGCGGCAGCATCAGCAAGTTTGTGGAAATGATGAATGCCCGTGCCAAGGAGCTTGGCTGCAAAAACACGCATTACACCAACCCGCACGGACTGGATGATGACAGCCACTACTCCACTGCAGAAGACCTGGCCATTCTGGCCACCAAAGCGCTGGAATATGACACCTTCAAAAGCATGGTTTCCCAGTCCAGTTACACATTGGAGCAGACCAACAAACGGAAGTCAGTTACCTATTCCAACACCAACTATTTGTTAAGCCGTTACAGCGGTTACTACTATGAACCGTGTAAGGGTATTAAAACAGGTACCACGGAAAATGCGGGCCAGTGCCTGCTGTCCTATGCCACCCAGAACGGATACACGTATCTGACCGTTATTATTGGTGGTAAGGATTTGTATTCCTCTACCACGCACGAAATTAACATTGCGTTTAATGAAACCGTCAAGGCCTACAAATGGGTCTTCAGCCACATCAAGCTGAAGGTGGTGGCTGACCCCAACACCATTGTTACGGTGGCAAAGATCTCCATGGCCCGCAAGGTAGACTCCGTCCAGCTGGTCCCCGCTTCCGAAGTTACCGCACTGCTGCCTTCCGACGTTGACTCCTCCGGGGTCTCCATAGAAGTGGTGGAAGGCTCCATAGATTCCAACCTCCACGCTCCGCTGAAAGCCGGAGACAAGGTCGGAAAGGCCAACGTGCTGTACGCAGGGGACGTCCTCTGCACCATTGACCTGGTTGCCGCAACGGACGTCCGGCGCAGCTTCTTCGGCTCCATCGGATACTTCTTCAAAACCCTGTTCGGCTTCACTGCCACTAAGGTGCTGTTGGGCATTGCCGCTGTGGCGCTGCTGGGCTACCTGATTGTCAACGCTCTGTATAAGAAGCGGCTTCGCACGCAAAGCATCCAGATGGTGCGTGCCAAGCCGGACTTAAAAGGTGCCCAACCAATCCGGCCGGTTTCGGATCAGCGCTACCACACCAAGCAGCCGCGCCAGAAGCGCAAGAAGGGCAAGTCCGGCCGTGCCGGCAGCTCCGCCCGCACGTCCTTCTCCAGCACCTACCGCAGCTCCGCCGACTACCGTAACCGCGGCCACCACAATAAGTAAAAAACTACGCTCCGGTGTGGGATCCCCCGGCAAGTTGTCCCTGACAACAACCGTTGACTTCTTTTCCGGTATATTCTAAAATGAAGTCAGCTGGTAGGGGCGTTCCCCTCCTGGCATCGTGTGTTTAAGAAACCACTCTACGCCAAGCAGAGTGGTTTCTTTTTATGCCTGCTTACAGCAAAGCAACCAGTGCTACTATAAGGGCTAAAAATGCTATTGCAAGGGTCATTACAACAATGATTGTAATTGATCTTTGACTCATAGTATCACCCCCTTCGCTTGAAAAGCTCAGGAGGGAAACCGCTCTATCCAGCTGACAGGCCTGTTATATCATAACGGTCTATACCTATTCAACAATTTGGCACCAATAGCAGAATTTTCGCTATCAGTGGTAGTCTATTTGAACTATTTTTCGCACCAAAATTCGTATTACCAAGTTAACTTTCCTGGTAGGCCTCCGTCCAAAATGCGGAGGCCTGCTTTTTTATGGAGTGCGGCCAGCTGGTTACTGGTCTGAATGGCGTCCTCTGCGGAATCAGCAAGCAACCAACACGCCCGTTCCCTTCAAGAAAACAACGTAAGTTGAAATTACTCGTCGTAAAACAGGTTGGAAATTTCAAGATATTGCGTTTTCTTGAAATTTCTCCCTTTCCCCAACTTCTTAATCTACTCTTAAAAAAAGCACTCTTACTTGTTCGTTTTTGGAGAGGCCTACTAAGACCGAACAAATAATTCAGTCAAAAGAG
>CAVFBE010000012.1:0-23552 GCA_963620745.1 Muribaculaceae bacterium
AAAAAGCACTTTAGAGGTGACTGCAATGCAGGAATATTATGATGCAAAATGCAACCTGACATTATTAACCGACTTTTATGAGCTGACTATGGCTGCCGGTTATCTGGAACATGGATATAAAGATACCATAGGATACTATGATATGTTTTACCGTAGAATTCCGGACAGCGGCGGCTTTGTTATTATGGCAGGCGTAGAACAGGTGGTAGACTACCTGAACAATCTGAAGTTTACGGAAAAAGACCTGGCCTATTTAAAGACCCGTGGCTTTAAGGATGATTTCTTGGACTACTTAAAGAATTTCAAGTTCTCCTGTGATGTCTGGGCTATCCCGGAAGGCACGCCGGTATTCCCGGGCGAACCCATTATGAAGGTGCGCGGCCCGGTTATGCAGGCACAGTTCTTGGAAACCTGCATGCTGATGCTGATTAACCACCAGTCCTGTATTGCCACCAAGGCCAACCGTATTGTGCGCGCTGCGAAGGGCCGTGCCATTATGGAATTCGGCTCCCGCCGGGCCCAGGGCGCGTCCGCAGCCATTCTGGGTGCCCGCGCGGCCTACATCGGCGGTTGCGTCGGAACGGCGTGCGTCCTGGATGGCCGGGACTACAACATCCCGGCGCTCGGCACCATGGCCCATTCCTGGGTCCAGATGTTTGACACCGAACTGGATGCCTTCAAGGCGTACGCTAAAGAGTATCCGGACAACTGCACGCTTCTGGTAGATACCTATAATGTATTAAAGTCCGGTGTGCCGAACGCCATTAAGTGCTTTGACGAAGTCTTAAAGCCAATGGGCTATCGCCCGAAGGGTATTCGGATTGACTCCGGAGACATTACCTATTTGTCCAAGCGGGCCAGAAAAATGCTGGATGAAGCCGGTTACCCGGATTGCGGTATCTGTGCTTCCAACTCTTTGGATGAATACATTATTTCCGATATGCTGGATCAGGGCGCCAAGATTGACTCCTTTGGTGTTGGGGAACGGCTGATTACCTCTTCTTCCAGCCCTATCCTGGACGGCGTATATAAGCTGGCCGCACTGGAAGCAGAAGACGGTACCATTATTCCGAAAATTAAGATTTCCGAAAATGTACAGAAGATTACTAACCCGGGTTCCAAGTGCGTATATCGCCTGTATGACAGAACAACGGGCAAGGCAGAAGCAGACCTGATTACCCTGGCCGATGAAGTGGTAGACGACACCCAGCCGTACCTTCTCTTTGACCCGGATTACACCTGGAAGCAGAAAACGCTGACCAATTTTGTGGCAAAGCCGTTGCTGGAGCCGCTCTTCCTGAATGGGGAATGTGTTTACGAACGCAAAACCTTGCAGGAACTGCAGCAGTTCTGTAAGGAACAGATTGACACCCTTTGGGATGAAATGCTTCGCTTTGAACATCCGCACCATTACTATGTGGACCTGTCCCAGAAGCTGTGGGATACCAAATATGAACTGCTGAAGGAACACAGCAGTAAAAGATAAAACAGAGTAGCAACAGATGAAACAGAGCGGTAACAGATGAAACGGTATAAAAGTATTTTGTTTGATTTAGATGGTACCCTTTTGGATACCCTGCAGGATCTGCATAACAGTGTGAATTATGCGCTGCGGAGGAACGGTTTGCCGGAGCAAAACTTTGAGCATACACGCTTAAGTGTAGGAAATGGCATTCTTCGGTTAATTACGCTTTCGGTTCCGGAAGGAACTTCGGAAGAAAAACTGCAGGCTACTTTTGCGGATTTCAAAGCGCACTACGCAGAGCATGATTTGGACAACACGGCGCCGTATCCCGGCATTCCGGAGGCGCTGGCCGAATTAAAGAAAGCGGGATACCGCATGGGCGTGGTGTCCAACAAAGTGGATTTTGCAGTGCAAAACTTAAACAACGCCTTCTTCGGCCTGCACCTTGCGGTCGGGGAGCGGGACGGCATTCCCCGCAAGCCGCAGCCGGATATGATCCGGCTTGCCCTGCGGGAACTGGGTGCCGATCCGGAAACCACCGTTTATGTCGGGGACTCCGAAGTAGACATTCAGACTGCCAAAAATGCCGGGCTGGACTGCCTGTCTGTTACCTGGGGTTTCCGGGACATTCCCACCCTGCAGGCTGCAGGCGCCACCACTTTAATTGATACACCGGAAGAGTTGGTTGCTTATCTATGTAGGGCTAAGGTATAAGGCTGTAAGGTATAAGGCTGTAAGGTTGTAAGGCTGTAAGGCTGTAAGGCTTAGCTAAGGTATACGGTTAAGGCTAAGGCTAAGGCGTGCAGCACTCTATACCGTATTTTCTAATACGAAAAAATGAACGCAATAGTGCATACTTTTTGGAATAAAAAGCGGATTTGGTATGCTTTTTTGGGAAAAATGCATACCAGAAGGGCTCTGAACCGGAAAAAGTATGCACTTTTTCTTTACTGAAGAAGGGGCTCCGCCGGGCGGGGTAAAATAACGCATACTTTTTGGGGCAAAACACAGATTTGGTATGCTTTTTTTGGAAAAATGCATACCAGAAGGGCTCTGAACCGGAAAAAGTATGCATTTTTTTGTTGCTGAAGAGGGGGCTCTGCTAAGTGGGAAAAAGAGCTCTTGACATCTGTTCATAAATAATTCATAATTTGGCCAAGAGGAGGAAACCTGTCCTCCTTCTCTTTTAAAAGCAGATGTTAGTAGCACTAACATCTGCAACAAGTGGTGCCTACAAAAGATAGGAGCTACCAAGAAGACGGGCTCTTACAGAAAATAGAAACTGCCAAGAAGATAGGCTCTACAGCGGCTAGGCACTACCAAAAAGACAGGTGCTACAGAGACTGGGTGCCACAAGACAAGACAGGCGCCACAGAAGAGCGGGAACGCAGAAGTGTTCGCTTAGGTGTTAGTGGCACTAACACCTAAACGAACGTGAGAAAAGGACATTGTTGGAAAGTGACAATTGAAAGGAGGCACCACATGTATTACGGAAGTGGAAACTATGAAGCCTTTGCCCACGCAAAGAAGCCGGAGGGCATTGAGCAGAAGAGCGCCATTATTATTGGCGGAGGATTAGCCGGCCTGGCCGCGGCCGCATTTTTGGTAAGGGATGCACAGATGCCCGGTCAGAATATCACTATTATGGAGCGGCGCTCTGTAACGGGTGGGTCCTGTGATGCCCTTCGGCTTCCGGGCTACGGCTATGTCATGTCCGGCGGCCGCGAGATGGACAACCATTTTGAATGTATGTGGGATCTATTTCGCGATGTACCGGATATTGATGACCCCGAAACCTCCATGCTGGATAATTACTACTGGCTGAATAAGGAGGATCCCAACTATTCGCTTTGCCGTGTTACCTACAGGCGGGGACAAAATGCCCACACAGACGGCAAGTTTAATCTGTCCACTAAAGCACAATTGCAAATCAGCAAGCTTCTGTTTACCCGCGATGAAGCTTTATATGACAAGCCAATCAATGCAATCTGGGACAAAGAGGTACTGCAATCCAATTTCTGGCTTTACTGGAAGACCATGTTTGCATTTAAGGATGAACATTCCGCTTTGGAAGTAAAGAAGTACATGCAACGCTTCATTCACCACATTGGCGGTCTTCCTACGCTGAGTGCCCTTCGGTTCTGCAAGTACAACAACTATGAAGCCATGATCCTGCCGTTGGAAAATTATCTGAAGCCAAAAGGTGTTCAGTTCCGGTATGGTACTATGGTAACGGATGTGCGTTTTACCAAAAAGGATGACAGAAAAACGGCTACCAGTCTGACGTTTCGCGATTTAAAATCCGGCAAAGAAGAAACGCTATCTCTGGATGCCAGTACCCTGGTTTTTTTTACCAATGGGTCGAATACGTCTAATATCAGCCTTGGAAACCATAAGACGCCGGCACAGATTCACACAGAAGTAACGGACACGTGGAAGCTGTGGGAAAAGATTGCCGCACAGGATGTCAGCTTCGGCAACCCGAAAAAGTTCCTGGCCGATCCGGATCTGACGCTGTGGCAGTCTGGTACGATTACAACGCTGAATAATGATAAGTATCCGGAAATACTGGACGCTATTATGAAGATTACACAGCGGGACCCGCGCTCCGGGCGGGTTACCACCGGCGGAATTGTGACTGCGCGGGATTCCGGATGGGTTATGAGCTGGACCATTAACCGGCAGCCACAATTCCGGGAGCAGGACGCTCAGAAGCAGACCGTTATCTGGATGTATGGCTTATATCCGGAGCGGCCCGGGAACTTTATTCGGAAGCCGATGCTGGAGTGCACCGGCGAGGAGGTCACGGCGGAGTGGATGTACCATATCGGGATTCCGGAAGACAAAATCCCGGCCCTTGCCAAGAAGGCCTGTAGTACCTCATTATGCATTATGCCGCGCGTAACAACGTACTTTGTTCCGCGAAGGAAGGGAGACCGCCCGCAGGTGGTGCCGGAGGGCGTCACCAACTTTGCGTTTCTAGGAAACCATGTGGAGTGCGGCAATGGTCGGGAGGTTTGTTTTACCACCGAAATGTCCATCCGCTCCGCCATGGAAGGCGTGTACACTCTGGCCGGCGTGGACCGCGCCGTTCCGGAAGTCTGGGGTTCCATTTATGACATCCGGGATTTGCTGAATGCAACCTTGCAGTTGCGGGATGGAAAACCACTGAATGAAATGGAACTCCCCGTTCCGGCCTGGCTACGGGTCCCGCTGGAGCGGGTAGCCGCCACCGGCCTCCGTGCCCTGGCGCGAAAGCTGAACCAAACTGATATTGGCAAGGTGCTGGAACAGATTCCGATTATCCATGCCGGCCGGAAGTAGTCTGTCATTTTTGGGCTTTGCCAGAAGCAAAAACATCTCCCGGAAAGGCTTGCTTTTCCGGGAGATGTGTGTAATACTAACAGCTGAAATATGAATAAAATGTGAACTAAAAACAGGGAAAATCTTATGGACCAGAGCAATGTCAGAGAACAGAATATGCGCAATGTCATCAAAGTGGCGCAGCGGCTTTTTTTGGAAGAGGGAACCGGAAAAACGTCCATCAACCGAATCGCCAGGGAGGCAAGACTTTCTGCCACATCCGTATACCGCTACTTTGAAAACAAGGACAACTTAATTTTTGCAGTGTGGAAGGATTCCCTGATTATCTTTTATGATGAGCTGTTGCCCTATTATGAAGAAAAATCCAAAGGCCTGGACACCGGTTATGAACGGTTTCTTTGCTGCCTGCAATGCCACATTGACATCTACAAAAAATTCCCCAGCTGGCTGACTTATACCAGGGAAATGTTTTCCACGGTGGATACGCGGCCGCATCGCAAAGAGGAATATACCTCCGAAGCGGGAAAGGTGGATGCCTACTGGGAATTCTACAACAAGGAAATTCCCATTCCCATTTTAAAGGCACTGAAGGACGGCGTAGAGGACGGCTCCATCCGAAGTGACATCAACGTTTACGAAGTCTACCAAATCATCTTCAACGTGTATACGGGGCAAAACATTTACCAGTATTTTACCGGGTCCTCGCAGCCGACGGACATTTACATCCTGACAGTAAAAATGCTGGCGCAATATCTGAAAGCAAAATAGCGGTACAAGGGTACTCTGTAAAAAGTCAAAATTGCAAAGCGCATAGGCATGACAAAAGGCACACAATCAGAAGCTTCTCTGGGCGTGTGCCTTTTTTGCATAGTTTTTGCGTGTTTTTGTATGGGTGTGTTCCCTTGTTCTTTTGCGAGTTAGTGGTAGCGGGTTCCGCTTAGTCTGTTCACCTTTTGAAAGCACAATTAAGATAATGCGGCAACCGCGGCTTTAAGCTCTTCTATCTTGTTGGTCTGCTCCCATGGAACGTTCAGGTCTTCGCGGCCCATATGGCCGTAGGAAGCGGTTTGCTTGTAAATGGGCTTGCGCAATTGCAGGGTGTCAATAATGGCATAGGGCCGCAGGTCAAAGACCTGCCCTACGGCGGCGGCGATTTTGTCGGCCGGAACCGTTTCTGTGCCGAAGGTTTCTACCATGACGGAAACCGGGTGGGCGACGCCGATGGCGTACGCCAATTCAATTTCACATTTTTCTGCCAGACCGGCTGCCACAATGTTTTTGGCAACCCAGCGGGCAGCGTAGGCGGCAGACCGGTCTACCTTGGTCGGGTCCTTGCCGGAAAAAGCCCCGCCGCCGTGACGGGAATACCCGCCATAGGTGTCTACGATAATCTTCCGGCCGGTTAAGCCGGAGTCCCCTACCGGGCCACCGATGACGAACCGGCCGGTCGGGTTAACAAAGTATTTGGTATCTTCTGTTAAGAACTGCTCCGGGATAATAGGACGGATGACTTCCCGGATAATATCTTCCCGGATTTGCTCTAAGGTAACGTCCGGATCATGCTGTGTGGAAACAACCACGGCTTCTACATGGACCGGTTTCCCGGCGTCATCATATTCTACAGTAACCTGGGTTTTGCCGTCCGGACGAAGGTACGGAAGAGTGCCGTTTTGCCGTACTTCCATCAGCTGCTTGGATAATTTGTGGGCCAGAGAAATAGGCAGTGGCATCAGCTCCGGGGTTTCTGTGCAGGCAAAGCCGAACATCATGCCCTGGTCTCCGGCGCCATTTACATTATAAGGATCTTCTTCTCCTTCTTTGTATTCCAAAGAAGCATTGACGCCCATGGCAATGTCCGGGGATTGCTCATCTAAGGCAACCAGAACGGAACAGGAGTCCCCGTCAAAACCGTAACTGGGGTCATTGTAGCCGATTTCCTTAATGGTGTCTCTGGCAATTTTGGCAACGTCTACATTGGCAGTGGTACTGATTTCACCCATGATCAGAACATGACCGGTGGTGCAGGTGGTTTCACAGGCAACATGACCGTTTGGGTCCTGTGCCAGGATGGCGTCCAGGATGGCATCAGAAATGTTGTCACAGACTTTGTCGGGGTGACCGCTGGTAACGGATTCGGAAGTAAAAAGATGTTTCATGACAGACTCCTTTGTTGCATAACTACTGGAAAATGGAAAAACGGAAACTAAGAAAAAAGCGCCCTTCGAAGCCGAAGGGCGCCTGAAAAGCTTATCTTTCGGTCTTCAACCGCAGGAATTGGCACCTTACCTTACAGCAGGTTGCCGGACGTCAATGGGCCTGTTCCCTTACGTCACTCTGGATAAGTAACTATTCAAATTACGTCTAACAATTATAATTCTTTTTTATCCTCTGTCAAGGCTTCTTTTTGGGCTTCTCCCGGGACCTCTTTTGGGGCCTCCTCCGGGACCGCTTTGGCTTTCTTCTTCGGCGTAAAGGAACCCTGGATAATGGGCGAGATACGCTTATAAATTAAGAAAGTCAGCAGAACATCCAACAGACCTTTTACCAAAGTAAACGGAACGTTGAAAATGAGGAGTGCCTTGGGCAGACTGTCAATGCTGGGAAGGATGGCATGGTAGGCGGCAATGATACCTTCCATTGGCATAAAGTTGGTGTAGAACGGGTACACGATAAAATAGTTGGAAGGAAAGCTGATGATGGCCATGCAGAAGGCACCAATCAGGGCCCCTAACAGAGCACTTTTCTTGTTTCGGTGAAATTTGTAAATGAACCCGGCCGGCAGGCAGAAGAAGCAGCCCAGTAAGAAGTTGGACAATTCGCCGACGCCACTGGAGGATGTGAACGGCAGATGTAACAGATTCTTAATTAAGCAGACCAGAACACCGTATCCCGGCCCGAGGGCAAAGGAGGTCAGCAAAGCCGGCAGCTCCGAAAAGTCCATCTTAATAAAGCTGGGCATAATGGGGATTGGAAATTCAATCAGCATCAGCAGATAGGCGCAGGCCGACATAACGGCAACCGTTGTCATTTTGCGCACGGGGGACAAATTACGCTCTTGTGCGTGGTTCATAAAGGTACTTCCTTTAGCAATAAATTTCTTCGGCGGCAAAAAGGAACGCCCTGTGCGTTAAGGCACAGGGCGTGTTTGTACGATTGGCTCGTATCCTCTTCCATCCGGACTGTAACCGTCGGTTCCGGAATTGCACCGGATCAGCTGCAAACGCAGGTCGTGGACTGTACCACCGGTGGGGACTTTCACCCCGCCCTGAAGATAGTCCTATTATAGGAAGGGAAGGGAACACTGTCAAT
Organism: Muribaculaceae bacterium; assembly: GCA_963620745.1. Taxonomy (GTDB): domain Bacteria; phylum Bacillota; class Clostridia; order Oscillospirales; family Acutalibacteraceae; genus RUG420. The sequence goes on from CAVFBE010000012.1 coordinate 8,099, forward strand.
ACAGGCAGCCGGGACTTAGGACTCCGCTTCTTCCAGAACATCCATGATGTGCGGACGAACGTCTCCGGCAAGGTAAAGGGAACCACAGACAATGAGCGGGTTCTTTCCGGCCAGGGAAAGGGCTTTGTCAAAGGCTTCTTCTGGCTTGGAAATGGCCGTCAGCTTCTTGACCGGGAACCCGGCGTCCAACAGATGCTGGCGTAGCTCTTCTGCCGGCATGGCTCTTGGGTTACTTGGAGTGGTGGTAACTATGGTATTGGCTAAAGGAGCTAACTCGCAGATCATGCGGTCTATTTCCTTGTCGGCCATGACACCCATAAGGAAGACCCGGGAGCCGGATTCGGTATAGGCGGACAGGGCATCTGACAGCGCCTGAATACCACCGGCGTTGTGGCCACCGTCCAGAAGAATCAGCGGTTCCTTACGCAGCACTTCCAGGCGGGCCGGGATAACGGAAAATTCCAGGCCGGCCTTTACGTGGCGGGCACCAATATAAAAACCGCGTTCCCGCAGCGCGTGAATAATTCCCAGGGTAACCCCAAGGTTCTGAATCTGATGACTGCCAATCAGGGGCAGGCGCACTTTTAAGCCTTCCAGCTTCAGCTCCGTGCCGTAAATGGAGGTGCTAAGCACCTGAATGGATTCCGTGCTGCCAATCGTCAGGGCACAGCCCTTTTCTGCCGCGGTCTGCTCCAGTACGGCCATGGCTTCCGACGCCTGGCCTTCAGCGGTAATGACCGGAACACCCGACTTCATAATGCCGGCCTTTTGTGCGGCAATTTCCGGCAGAGTAGAGCCCAGAATGGCGGTGTGGTCCATGGAAAGTGACGTAATGCCGCAGACCAGAGGGGATTCAATGACATTGGTGGAGTCCAGAAGTCCGCCAAGACCGACCTCCAGCACAACAATGTTGCAGGCAGTCTGCCGGAAATAAAGGAAGGCCAGTGCGGTAATAATTTCAAATTCCGTTGGCAGGATGTCCTGCTTGGCCAGCTGGTCCGCAGCAGCTTTGACCTGTTCGGTCAGCTGCCCCATTAAAACGGGATCAATGTATTTCCCGTCTACCCGGATGCGTTCCCGGAAGGTGACTACATACGGGGAGGTAAAAAGACCAACCCGGTATCCGGCTGCCTGCAGAATGTTGGCCACTTCCGTGCAGACGGAGCCTTTTCCGTTGGTTCCGGCTACATGGACGTACCGCAGGTCCTTTTCCGGATGCCCCAGCAGGTCCAATAATCCGTTAATACGCTCAAACCCCGGCTTCATGCCGAAGCGGAGCTGGCTTTCAATGTAATGAACTGCTTCCTGATAGGTCACTTTGTATTTCTCCTTCGGATATATTCGTTGTAAGTAACCAAGAAGGTTACTTTCCGGCGTCTGCTGAGTGCAATTTTTGACCCGTTGGTTAAATAAATGTAGTCGGGGTCAAAGCGGGCAATGTATTTCATATTTACCATATAAGACCGGTGGGTCTGGCAAAAACTTTCCGGCGGAACCTGCAGAACCACCTGGGAAAAGGAAGTTAACACACCGGTTGGTCCGGTGCGTAAATGTAAGATAGAGTCCTTCTTGTTGGCTTCCACATAAAGGATGTCTTCCGAAGGAACGGTCATGAATCCGGTATGAGTGCGGCAAATAACCAGAAAGTTTTTCATCCGTTCATTAAAGTAGGAGTCCAGTGCTTCAAACAGCATGGTTTGCGTAACCGGTTTTAACAGATAGCGGTGCGCCCTTACGGCAAAGGATTCATATACCTTGTCCGGGGAGGAAGAAATCAGCACCATGGTGGCCGCCGGATTTTTAGTGCGGATTAAACGGGCGGTTTCCACGCAAGAACGGTGCTCATATTTGTCATCAATCAGGAGCAGGTCATACGGTTGCTCCGTTAAAAGCACATCCTTTAAAGAGGGGAAGGGCTCCAACTCCACGGTCAGACACTTTCTGTCACCATATTCTAATACGGTTTTGCGCAAAAAATCATCAAATTTTTTGTCGGGCGTTAAAATACCAATTTTCATACGTAGTACTCCTTTTTCATTTTCTAAAGTCTCCTGTTCAAAAAATAGTACCGATCGGAACGAACGGCCCCTTTTATTGTACGAATGTTCCCAATTTTGATTCAATCAAAATACCGTTCATTCTGACGAACGGTTGCGAAGTTCGGAAAAAACTACCGTTCGTACCAAATTTTGGGATTTTGCTTCCGCTGCTGCCGGGCGATACAGTACACTTCCGTTGAAGGAGGCGTCTTTATGTTTAATCAGTATGAAAGCAATTCACAGATGTTAGTGTATGAATTGGACCCCGGTGAGGAGCCGGACGCGCTGTCCGCAGCCATGCTGCGCAACCGGCCGCTGTCCGGCTTCCTGCCGGTGGGCCTTCCTTCCCCGGAGGAGGGGGAACCGGCACGGACATCCGGAGCACCGCTCCGGATGCTGGTGCCGGTTGCCGGAAAGGAACCCCTGCCGGCATACCTGGGGCGGGAGCGTTCCGCCGAAGAGTTGCAGCAGTTCCTGTCCCGTTTGGCGGCGGCCGTCCTGGCTGCAAAAGCAGAACTGAAAAACGCCATGATGCCCTTACAGGAGTGGCTGCTGGATCCGCGCTTCACCTACGTGGAGCCGGACTCGGGAGCCATCCTGTTTATCTGCATTCCGTCGGAGCGGGTTGCCTGCCTGCAGAACAACCCACTGGACTTCCTACGCCTGACGGCCGCCTACGCCATCCGGGAAGACAAATTGTGCAGCGCCCCGGCCATTTCCCTGCTGGCACGGTGCAATCAGGACTCAGCAGACGAAGAAGCTCTGCTGAAAGAACTGGCAGAGCATCCGCAGTGGGAGTCCTCCCCTGCCAGCAGGGGCCCAAAGAAGCGCAACCGTGGCTTTCGGAAAAAGCTGGCGCTTCTCTGGACCGCTCCCGCCCCTGTAGCCGCTGATCCTTTTGAAGCGGAATTCGCGCTGGAAGCCGGTCCGGCAGACCCCGGAACGGTTCCCGTTCTGACCTGCCGCCGGACCGGCGGGGAGTATGCCCTGCCGAAAGGCAGCACCGTCCTGGGTCGGGACCCAGACCGGACGGACCTCTGCCTTTCGGGGGACCCGGACATTGCACCAGAGCATGCCCGCATCTTTTTCTTCCAGGGAAACTATTTCCTGGAAGATTTAAATTCTGATGCGGGCACCTGGCTGAACTCCACAAAGCTGACCTGTTTAAAGGAAGAGCGGCTAAGTGCAGCAGATGTTATCCGGATTGGAAAAGAAGAGCTGATATTCTCCCTGCGAAGCACGGAAAACGACCTGCTACTTTAAGTATTTTTAAGGGAGTGCTAAAAAGAAAACGGCGCAAGTACGCCGTTTTCTGCTTTTCTAAAAACTTTTTCAAAAAAGAGTGCAAATTTTTTGGAAAAAGGTATTGACTTCCCACAGGGTGAATGGTAAATTATAGTCACGTTAGCACTCAAGGGAACAGAGTGCTAATAGAAATAGAAAGGTGGTAAGGTCCATGGCAGAGTCCCGAAGACAGCGTATTTTAGCTGCCATTGTAGAGCAGTACATCGCCACAGGGGAACCGGTCGGTTCCAAAGCGTTGCTGGATAAGCTGGATGTATCCGTTTCTTCCGCAACCATTCGGAATGACATGGCGGCTCTGACCAAACTTGGATATATTTACCAACCGCACACTTCCGCCGGACGGATTCCAACCCAAAGCGGATACCGCTATTATGTAGACCATCTTATGCAGGTCAGGGAACTTGGGGAAACTGAACGCCGCCGCATTGAAGCCGGCGTGGACGCCCATTCCGGAGATCCGGACGAACTGCTGAAGACGGCAGAGGAAGCGCTGGTAAGCTTTACCAACTTTGCTTCCATTTCCACAACCCCGTCAGATGAAAATGCAACCATCCGTAACATTGAAATGGTGCAGGTCAGTTCCCGGATTGCCATGGTGGTGCTGTTAACCTCCACCGGCGTGCTGAAAAGCAAGGCCTGCCGCACGGATGTGGAAATTACACCGGACCTTGTGGAAACCTTCCACAACATTGTAACGGAGTATTTCCTTGGAAAACCGCTGACGGATGTCAGTGTAGCCTTTATCCAGACACTGGTTGCGTCGCTTGGAGCCAAAGCGCTGCCTATGTCGGCACCGTTGGTTGCCATTGCCGATCTGGTCTCCGAAGCCAGTCAGACCCAGGTCAGACTGGGCGGGCAGAGCAAGCTGCTGGATTATAAAGACTACGAAGGCAATTCCAGTGAACTAATGAACTTCCTTCACCGGGAAGAACCGCTGAATCTGCTGCTGGAAGACGGCAGCCAGGACAGAGGCGCCGGCATTGAAGTCCGGATTGGTTCGGAAAACCGCTTTAAAGAGCTTGCCAATTCCACCACCATTATTTCCCGTTACCGGATCGGCGGCGGGGCCACCGGTGCCATCGGCATCATCGGTCCGACCCGAATGGATTATTCCAAGATTATTTCCGGACTGAAATACTTATCCGACATTGTCAGTGCTGTCTTGTCGGATGTTTATGAGGAGGACAATTCCACCAATGAAGAATCAGACAGATGAGCAAAAGATTCCTGAAACCGAAGCAGCAGAAGATACCGCTGCAGAAGTAACGGAAGCAGAAAGCACAGAAGCACAGGACGCCAAAGACACACAGGAAGCGCCGGAAGCTCTTTCCGAACTGGAACAGCTGCGGCAAGACCTGATGGATGCCAAAGAGCAGTACCTGCGCCTGGCAGCCGAATATGACAACTTCCGCAAACGGACCGCCAAAGAAAAAGAAGGCATTTACGGGGACGCCAAAGTAGCTACCTACACGGCAATTCTCCCGGTCCTGGATAACTTTGAACGGGCCTTTGCTTCCGAAGTCAGTCAGCTGGAAGATTTTAAGAAGGGCGTAGAAATGACCCGGGACCAGCTGCAAAACGCCTTCACCCAGGCGGGCATAGAATCCTATGGGGAAGTCGGGGATCCCTTTGATCCGAATCTTCACAATGCCGTCATGCACGGCGAAGATGAAGCCTTCGGAGAAAACACCGTCTCCGAAGTTTTCCAGAAGGGCTACAAAATGGGTGACCGCATCCTTCGCCACGCCATGGTGAAGGTGGTAAATTAAGCCCACAACTACATCGCCCCGGCGATGCAGCTTTCATATAAATAACAAACAAAACACTTTTTAATAGAGGAAAGAGGAACACATTATGGCAAAGATTGTAGGCATTGACCTTGGTACAACAAACTCCTGCGTAGCAGTTATTGAAGGCGGCGAACCGGTCGTTATTGCAAACGCAGAAGGCGCAAGAACTACTCCGTCTGTTGTTGCTTTCGGCAAGGACGGAGAAAGAATGGTAGGCCAGGTAGCAAAGCGCCAGGCTATTACCAATCCGGAAAGAACCATTTCGTCCATCAAAAGACAGATGGGCTCCGATTATAAAGTAAGCATTGACGGAAAGCAGTACACTCCGCAGGAAATTTCCGCCATGATTCTGCAGAAGCTGAAGGCAGACGCAGAAGCTTATCTTGGTGACACCGTTACCGAAGCGGTTATTACCGTTCCGGCTTACTTCACAGACGCACAGCGTCAGGCCACCAAGGACGCCGGTAAGATTGCCGGTATGGAAGTAAAAAGAATTATCAATGAACCGACCGCAGCAGCCCTTGCTTATGGTATTGATAAGGAAGATGACCAGCGCGTTATGGTTTATGACCTTGGCGGCGGTACCTTTGACGTATCCATCATTGAAATGGGCGGCGGCGTACAGGAAGTACTTGCCACTGCCGGTAATAACCGCCTTGGCGGTGATGACTTTGACCAGCGCATCATTGACTGGCTGGCAGAAGAGTTCAAGAAGGACAACGGCATTGACCTGAAGGGCGACAAGATGGCTATGCAGCGTCTGAAAGAAGCTGCTGAAAAGGCCAAGATTGAGCTTTCCGGTGTAACCAACTCCCACATTTCCCTTCCGTTCATTACGGCAGACGCTACCGGCCCGAAGCACCTGGAAATTGACCTGTCCAGAGCAAAGTTCAATGACCTGACCAAAGACCTGGTAGAAGCTACCATGGGCCCGGTTCGTCAGGCAATCAATGACTCCGGTCTGAAAGTTTCCGAAATCAACAAAGTTCTGATGGTTGGTGGTTCTTCCAGAATCCCGGCTGTTCAGGAAGCAGTTAAGAAATACATTGGCAAAGATCCGTTCAAGGGCATCAACCCGGACGAATGCGTAGCCATTGGTGCAGCTCTTCAGGGCGGCGTACTTGGCGGTGACGTTAAGGGTCTGCTTCTGTTGGATGTTACCCCGCTGTCCCTTGGTATTGAAACCCTTGGCGGTGTTTGCACCAAGATTATTGAACGTAACACCACCATCCCGACCAAGAAGAGCCAGATCTTCTCCACTGCTGCTGATAACCAGACCAGCGTAGAAGTTAATGTTCTGCAGGGTGAACGGGAATTTGCAAAGGACAACAAGTCCCTGGGCGTATTCCACCTGGATGGCATTATGCCGGCTCGTCGTGGCGTACCGCAGATTGAAGTTACCTTTGACATTGACGCCAACGGTATCGTTCATGTATCCGCTAAGGATCTGGGTACCGGTAAGGAACAGTCCATCTCCATTACCGCTTCTTCCAACATGTCCAAGGAAGACATTGATAAGGCAGTAAAGGATGCAGAAGCCTTTGCTGAAGAAGACAAGAAGCGCAGAGAAGAAATTGACATGAAGAACGCTGCAGAACAGATGTGCTTCCAGACAGAACAGCTGCTCTCCGAAAACGGAGACAAGTTCTCTGAAGAAGACAAGAAGGATCTGCAGGCAAAGGTAGACGAACTGAAGAACGCCCTTTCCGGTCAGGACATGAACCTGATTAAGGAAAAGCAGGAAGCTCTGCAGTCCAAGTTCTATGAAGTATCTGCCAAGATGTATCAGCAGGCAGCCCCGGAACAGGGCCCGGATATGGGCGGCGCAGCCGGCGCAGGTTCTGCCGATGCCGGTAATAACGGTGATGACTACGCCGATGTAGACTACACAGACGTAGACTAATAACCCTAAAACAAATCTTGCCATGCCTCAGTGCGCTGGGGCATGGCTTATCCCCATAAAAGAGAGGTTATTTTCGTGGCAGAAAAAAGAGATTACTACGAAGTCCTCGGAGTGGAGAAAGGCGCTTCCGCCGATGAATTGAAAAAAGCCTATCGGCAAAAAGCAAAGCAGTACCACCCGGACTTAAATCCGGGTGACAAGGAAGCAGAGGCCCACTTCAAGGAAGTCAATGAAGCATATGAAGTGCTTTCCGATGCGGATAAACGGGCCAGATATGACCAGTTTGGTCATGCCGGAGTAGATCCTAACTTTGCAGCACAAAATGGATACGGCGGATTTGACGGAGCCGATTTCGGAGACATTGGAGATATTTTCTCCAGTATCTTTGGCGGCGGCTTTGGCGGATTCGGCGGCGGGTCTTCCCGCGCCAACCCGAATGCACCACGCCGGGGTTCCAACATTGAAACCCGCATTGTGCTGACCTTTGAAGAGGCGGCCAAAGGCTGTCAGAAAACCATTTCGGTACCGCGGATTGAAGTCTGTGACGAATGCCACGGAAGCGGCTGTAAGACCGGTACGCCGGAAACCTGCTCGGACTGCGGCGGCAGCGGTCGGGTTACCACAGCGCAACACACGGCATTTGGTACGTTCCAGTCTACCCACGAATGCCCGACCTGCCGCGGACGCGGTAAGGTCATTCATGATCCGTGCACGCGCTGTAAGGGTGCCGGCATGATCCGCAGAACGGTCAAGGTTGACGTAAACGTTCCGGCCGGTATTGATGATGGACAGACCTTCACCATGCGCGGCGTTGGCAACTATGGTGCCAACGGTGGCGCCCAGGGTGACATCTACATTACCGCCAGCATCAAACCGCATCCGGTCTTTACCCGTCAGGGCAATGACGTTTATACTTCCGTTACCATTACCTATTCCCAGGCCGTTTTAGGAGACGAAATTTATGCTCCTACCCTGGACGGGAAGGTCAAATACCATATTCCGGCCGGAACCCAGCCGGGCACTACCGTCCGCCTCCGTGGCAGAGGGATTAAGCCTTCCTTCTCGCCATCTACCGGTGACGAATACGTGAAGCTGGTAGTAGACGTTCCAAAGAAAGTAACGGAGCATCAGAAAGAATTACTCCGTCAGTTTGACGCGGAATATATTAACAAGCCGGTAAATGACGGCTCCGGCATGAGCTCCGCTCCCAAGCGCTCCCGCTGGAAAAAATAAAAATCCAAAAACAAGATAAGGCCTGCTACAGCAATGCGTCTGTGGCAGGCCTTTTCATGATTGGAAGAAGGGGTCGTCCTTGTAAAAGAACGGCAGGAATGATAAACTGTATACGTTATGCGAACCAATGACTTTAGCACTTTAAACCGTTATGCTTTAAAGTGCAGAATATAAACGGAATGAAACCGCAGAATGAAGAAGGGGTCCAACATGAACGATATGTTGATTTTTGAGTATCTGGAGCGGAACGCCAAAGAAGCTCCGGATGACGTTGCACTGGTGGAAATTAATCCCCAGTTTGATGTAAAAAGCCGGATTACCTGGAAGGACTATGCCTTAATGCAACCGGAACCGGGTCAGCCGTTCCGCCGGGAAATGACCTGGAAAACCTTTGATGACCGTGCCAATATGGTGGCCAATTTACTGTTCACCCGCGGCATTAAAAAGGGAGACAAGGTAGCTATCCTTCTGATGAACTCCATTGAATGGCTTCCCATTTATTTTGGTATTCTGAAGACCGGCGCCTTGGCCGTGCCGCTGAATTACCGCTATGATGCGGAGGAAATTAAATACTGCCTGGATAAGGCAGACTGCTCCATGCTGGTATTCGGCCCTGAATTTGTAGGGCGGATTGAAGCCATTCTGGACCGGATTCCGGACGTAGGCCATCTGTTTTATGTAGGGGAAGACTGCCCGAACTTTGCAGATAACATGGAACGGCTGATTAAATTCTGCTCCAAAGAGAAGCCGGATGTGCCGCTGACACCGGATGACGATGCAGCCATTTACTATTCCTCCGGGACCACCGGATTCCCGAAGGCTATTCTGCATGCCCACCGCAGCTTAATGCACGCGGCAACCGTAGAGCAGAAGCATCACGGTCAGACAAAGAATGACGTTTTTCTGTGTATTCCGCCACTGTATCATACCGGCGCCAAAATGCACTGGATGGGCTCCCTGATTTCCTGCTCCAAGGCGGTTCTTTTGAAGGGCACCAAACCGGAGTGGATTTTACAGGCTGTTTCAGACGAACAGTGCACCATTGTCTGGCTTCTGGTTCCCTGGGCACAGGATATTCTGGATGCCATTGACAGTGGGGAAATTCACCTGGAAGATTACAAACTGGATCAGTGGAGACTGATGCACATTGGGGCACAGCCGGTACCACACAGCATGATTAAACACTGGCTGGAAATTTTCCCGAATCATCAATATGACACCAACTATGGTTTGTCCGAGTCTATTGGACCGGGCTGTATTCACCTTGGGGTAGAGAACGTACAGTATGCCGGGGCCATCGGTGTGCCTGGCTATGGCTGGAAGATCAAGCTTTGTGACCAGGACGGGAACGAAGTGCCGCAGGGTTCTGTTGGAGAAATTTGGATTCAGGGCCCCGGTGTCATGAAATGCTACTATAAAGATGAAAAAGCCACCGCAGAAACCCTGAAAGACGGCTGGCTGCTTTCCGGTGACATGGGCATGGTAGATGAACATGACATGATTCAAATTGTAGACCGGAAAAAAGATGTTATTATAATGGGTGGAGAAAATATCTACCCGGTACAGATAGAAGACTTCCTACATCGCATGGTGGAAATCAAGGATGTGGCTGTAATCGGCCTGCCGGATGCCCGGTTAGGAGAAATTGCCGCTGCCATTATTGAAAGCAAAGAAGGCTATGACCTGACCGAAGCGGAAGTCAATGAATTCTGTAAAGCGCTGCCGCGTTATAAGCGGCCGCGGAAAATTATTTTTGCTCACGTACCCAGAAACCCAACCGGCAAAATTGAAAAGCCGAAGCTGCGGGAAATGTACGCCGGAGCAGATTTAATTTCCCGTCAGACGAATTAAGGGAAGAATGCAAAACACAAAGAGGGATGATGTATGAAGAAATTGTTGCTGGGAAATGAAGCCGTTGCCCAGGGCCTGTATGAGGCCGGCGTCCGCTTCGTTTCCAGTTACCCGGGAACCCCGAGTACTGAAATTACAGAAAATGCCGTAAAGCATCCGGAAATCTGGTGCGAATGGGCCCCCAATGAAAAGGTGGCACTGGAAGCATCCATTGGTGCGTGCATCGCCGGGGCAAGAGCCTTTTCGGCACAGAAACACGTTGGCCTGAATGTGGCGGCGGACCCGCTGTTTACGTCCTCTTATACGGGTGTCAACGGAGGACTGGTTATTGCCGTTGCGGATGACCCTGGTATGTTCTCTTCCCAGAACGAACAGGATTCCCGTCACTATGCCAAGGCCGCCAAGATCCTGATGCTGGAGCCATCGGATTCTACGGAATGCAAGAATTACGCCAAAAAAGCATATGAGCTCAGTGAACAGTTTGACACTCCGGTACTGCTTCGGTTAACCACCCGTGTGGCACACTCCAGCAGCATTGTGGAACTGGGCGAACGGGAAGAAAAAGACTTAAAGCCGTATGAAAAGAGCGTGGCCAAGTATGTCATGATGCCGGCCTCCGCCATTAAGCGGCATGTTGTGGTAGAAGACCGCCAGGCCAAAGAACTGGAGTGGGCTGAAACCACAGATTTAAATACCATTGAATGGAATGATAAAAAAATCGGCGTGATTGCTGCCGGTATTACGTATCAATATGCCAAAGAAGCTCTTGGAGACAAGGCATCCTATCTGAAATTGGGCTGCGTTTATCCGTTGCCGGTACAGAAGATTAAGGACTTTGCCAAAGAAGTAGATACTCTTTATGTGCTGGAACAGCTGGATCCGTTTGTAGAAGAACATGTTCGTGCACTGGGCGTACCGTGTATTGGCAAAGAGGCGTTTACCCTGCAGGGTGAATATTCCCAAGCCCTGATTCGGAAAGTTATTCTGCACGAAGAAGCAGAACAGATGAAGACGGATCTGGAAATTCCGGGACGTCCGCCGGCACTTTGCCCGGGCTGCCCGCACCGTGGCCTGTTTACTGCACTGCATGACCTGAAGGTCTTTGTATCCGGTGACATCGGATGTTACACCCTTGGTGCTTTGCCGCCAACTAGTGCCATTGACACTGTTATCTGCATGGGTCAGTCCATTTCCGGACTGCATGGCCGCAATAAGGTGGATCCGGAGCACGCCAAGAACAGTGTTGCTGTTATTGGTGACTCTACGTTTGTTCATTCCGGCATTACCGGCATGATTAACACCGTTTACAACCAGTCCAGCTCCAATATTATTATTCTGGACAACTCCATTACCGGTATGACCGGACATCAGCAGAACCCGACTACGGGTAAGCGGATTAACGGAGACCCAACTACTGCCATTGACCTGGAAGCGTTGGCTAAAGCCGTTGGCATGAAACGGGTTGTTGTAGTAGATCCGTATGACATTAAGGCTACCAAGGCTACCATTAAAGCAGAACTGGAAGTAGACGAACCGTCTTTGATTATTTCCCGTCGGCCCTGTGTCCTGTTGCCGGAAATCCGGAAGCAGCAGAAACCGGCTGTTACGGTAGATCCGGACAAGTGCATCGGCTGCAAAGCCTGCATGAAGATTGGCTGTCCGGCCATCAGCATGAAAGAAGGAAAGTCTACCATTGACTTCACCCAGTGCGTTGGCTGTGGCATGTGCTTGCCGCTCTGCCCGGTAAAAGCAATGAAGGAGGGCAAATAAGATGACAAAATCCATTATGATTGTCGGCGTTGGCGGACAGGGAACACTGCTTGCGTCCCGACTGCTTGGCCGTGCCCTTCTGGCAGAAGGCTATGATGTAAAAATTTCCGAAGTACACGGGATGTCCCAGCGGGGCGGCTCCGTGGTTACTTATGTAAAATACGGTGACAAAGTGGCGTCCCCCATTGTCAACGAAGGCGAAGCGGATATTATCCTGTCCTTTGAACAGCTGGAAGCCGCCCGCTGGCTGCCGTTTCTGAAAAAAGGCGGTAAGGTGATTACCAATACCCAGTGCATGGACCCCATGCCGGTTATCAACGGCACGGCCAAGTATCCGGAACACATTCTGGAAGCCCTGAAGGCCGCCGGCGCCGACCTGATTGCCGTTGACGCCCTGGGCCTTGCCGTTCAGGCAGGCTCCTCCAAGGCTGTCAACGTTGCCCTGATTGGACTGATGGCCGCTGCTACAGATATTCCGAAGGAAACCTGGCAGCAGGTGATCCGGGAAACGGTTCCGCCAAAGTTTACAGAAATGAACCTGACGGCGTTTGACCTGGGATACCACTACGCAGAACAACACTAAGAATAAGGAAAAGAACCGCTACCACTGATATGTACCCTCTTTACCGGACATATCAGGGTAGCGGCTTCCTTTTTATTTAGTAGATACTTCTTGTTCAGTAAAATTTTCCCGGTGCCAAGGTGGTTGTTAAAGGTTTGTTCATAGAATGACCGCTTTTTTATGAAAGTTGCTAAGTGCATTGTTCTATATTTCGGCAATATGAAGAACTGTTGAAAGGCGCTTTACTGTGGTAAAATGTAGGTTGTTTTAAGACGGCGTTGCTGTCAAAAAATGAAAAAGGGAGAGAATTATGAAAAAGGTGAAAAAAGTCGTTCTTTCTCTGACTTTAGTACTGGCACTGTTATTCAGCTGTGCAACGGTTGGCTTTGCTGCCAAGAAGTCAGACAAGACCATGTACGTTGGTGTTGGTTCTGCTGATATTACCGGACCAATTACCTCCATCTCCAACGGATACAACTCTACAGGTAACCTGATTGAAGGTCTCTTAATGAGACTGCACTCCCGTGCCTTTATTGTACAGACCGGCAAGACCCCGGTTGTATATGTTTCCGTTGAACTGGTTCACATGACCGAATCCATTAAACCAATGGTATTGAAGGAACTGAAGTCCAGAGGCCTTAGCCAGTATGGGGAAGAAAACGTTATGATTTCTGCAACCCACTGCCACTCCTCCGGCTCCAATAACTCCTGGTATGGTTTGTATGACCTGATTAACGGTGTTCCGGGATATGATGACGAAGCCACAGACCTGATTGTAAGCGGCATTGCTGACTCCATTGAAGCTGCACATGAAGATCTGGCACCGGGCTCTGTTACCCTGTCCTATGCAGACACAGACATTGAATCTTATAACCGTTCCCTTGCTGCTGCAAAGTGGAACAATAACTATGACGGCTCCCAGTATGCTTCTGATTTTGAAGCTGCCTGCAAGACCGTAAGCAAGGAAATGTCCATCCTTTCCTTCAGCCACACCGGCGAAGGGGAAATTGGTATGCTCAGCTTCTTCCCAAGCCACGGCACATCCAACCCGATTGACAACGTTTATTTAGCTGCAGACCACAAAGGTTACGCTGCTTATTATGTAGAACAGGAAAAGGGCAACGGTTATGTTGCTGCTTTTGCACAGAATGAATGCGGAGACGTTTCTCCGAACAAACCGCAGGAAGATGATGTTACCGAAGCCTTCCAGCGTCCGGCAGACATTGACGACTCTCTGGATATTATTGAAAACCAGATTGTTGCCGGTCAGCAGGAAGCTGATGCTGCACTGAAAATTCTGAAGGGCGGCAAAGGCATTACCACCATTAAGCTGTCCGGAGAAGTAAGATACAATTATGAAATTGTAGACTACAGCAATATCTCCGTAGATGAAAAGTACATTGGTTCTTACAAGATGGACTATGATGATGTGTCCACTGCCAAGACCTCTGATCCGTGCATCGGCGCCGGTATCATTGCCGGTGACGAAGAAGGTGCCCCGGTAGACAATGCCGAAGAAGGTGCCGTTCGCAACAACTACTATCTGGACGAAGACGGCAATGTAGTCAGAGAAAAATATGACTTCTCCAGCATTGACCTGTACGGCCTGGAAAAGATTGCCCCACAGGTATGGCCGGTTGCCATGAAGATCCTGCTTTCCGACAAGTATGATGACGAACAGATGGAAAAGCTGGTTTGTCTGGATACCGCATCCTTCGGCTTAAAGACGGTTAACGAACCGTTGCAGATCTTTACCATCGGCGAGGTAGCCATTTGCGGTAACCCGTTTGAACTGACTACCGAAGCTGGCCGCCGGACCAAGGAAGCGCTGTCTGACACGCTTTCCCAGATTGGCGTTAAGCATATTATTCTGTCTGGCTACAGCAACTCTTACAGCCAGTATCTGACCACCAGAGAAGAATACGCTGCACAGCATTATGAAGGAGCTACCTGCCTGTATGGCCCGTGGTCCCAGGCTGCCCTGGCCCAGGAACTGGACAAGCTGTCCCAGGATCTGGTTGCCGGTAAGCACACCAAGTACTCCCTGAAAATGAAGGACACCCAGCCGCCGCTGATTCAGACTCCGGCCGCCATTGTTCCGTCTCTGGTAGATACCGGTGACTACGGTACCCTGAAGACCGACGTTAAGGAAAGCTACACCAACGGAGAAACCGTTACTGCTGTATGGCAGGGCGTTAACCCAAGACATGTAACAGAAGTCAGCCTTTCCGGTAAGGTACAGGATGACTACACCTTCAAGATTGACACTTCTGTCTTCCAGTTCAAACTGGGCGGTTCCCAGACCGTAGATAACGCGGAAGAACTGCTGAAGGATTACACCTACATGGCCGTAGAAAAACTGGTAGACGGCAAGTGGGTACAGGTAAGAGACGACTCTGACCCGTACACTTACTTCCATTCCACTGCCAAGACCCTGACCTCTACTTCGGAAGCCTCTGCCAACTGGCTCCTTCGGAACGTAGACAAGGGTACCTACAGACTGGTTTATAACGGCATTGCCAAGACCGGCACCAACAGCTTTGAACGCTTTGCCGCGTATTCCAGCTCCTTTAAGGTAGTATAAGTAACTCGCATAAAGGAATAGGATAAGAAACAAATCCCGGTACATCTGATGCAGGTGTATCGGGATTTTTACATGTACGTGCAAAAAACACTTCACTTCGCTTTACTTTACTAACGCTTTACCACGGTAAAATATTGTTTACGAGAAGTTAACAAACACTTAATAGATAATTTGTAGAATTGACGGTGAAGGGAGGAATGTTTCATGAGAATTCCAAATCAATCCATCCGCAAAGAAATCAGATTAGAAGGTTTGGCCTTAAAATATGGCAGTCCTTTGGGCATAGAAAAGGTGCAACGAATTGCATCGCCCATGGGGACTGCTGTTTTGGGTTTGCTCCCAATGAAAAGCCTGAACGGAAGTTACCGCACTATTTCCCGGAAGAACGGCAGCAAGATGAAACTGCTGATTCTGGAC
>CAVFBE010000013.1:0-20882 GCA_963620745.1 Muribaculaceae bacterium
GTGCTGCTGCCGTCCGGAACGCCTTGCTTTTGCCTTAGACGTTACGCCTTTTGGGCCAAGGCCGGTTTCGGTAATGTAATCCCGTTCCAGCAAGAAGGCACGCGCATCGGTTAAAATTTTCAGGTCATTGTCAAACTTTAAACGGCGCATGGCATTTTCATAGGTCAGCCATGCGTAATCTTCAATTTCAGATTCCTGAATAACGGTGTTAATGTCCCGCGTACCGGCTACAAAAATCAGGACGGTTTTTTCCGCACGGTTTTGAATCATGTAATTGGAAGATTCCCGGAAGCCGGGGGCAATCTTAATATGAATGCCGGCCTCTTCCAGCACTTCCCGCTTTGCGGTCTGTTCATAGGTTTCCCCGGGTTCTACATGACCCTTCGGAAAACTCCAGTGGGCACTGCGCTTGTTCTTGATAACCAGGTAGCGGATCTGACCGCCGATTTCCCTGTAAACCACTGCTCCGCAAGAACATTCAAAATAACAACGGAGGTCTTCCGGCTGCAAAAAAGCCAGGGCCGGTCCAATGTCATTTACAATGTATCTTTTGCTTTTAGGTGCTACAACGTAATAGAGCTTTCCCTGACGTTCAAAGGAAGCAATAATACGTCCGTCAAAGGTTTCCACCGGGTGATTTATGCCGAGAACAAACGCGTATAATTTCTCTTGTTGACGGGCTGTGACGTAAATAATTTCTCCGAAGTTCAACGGATATTCCGTATGGTCTGCAGCGTTTTCTGAGAACATAGGATGCGTCACCTTAACCCTGACATACTTGCCAAGCATAAATGTTCCTCCAGAAAGAGAGGTGGACTCTCAGATAACTTGGTTAGAATTATACTCTGCCGTCCTGGCTGTTTCAAGGGTTGGTTTTTCCGGTCTTTTCAAAGCGTAGGAACCGTGTTCCCTGGCGATGTAGTACCCCTACGTCCCCGTCTTCCATGCCCGCATACTGCTCTTCAAATACATGGAATTCTGCTTCGGTTCCGTCTTCCAGACGAAAGCGGACATGGAAGATGCCGCTGTCGGCGCCGTCCAGGTGCTTTTGTTTTTTCTGAAAGCGCTCCGCGCTTTTGGAAACCACCGTGGCCGGCACGGCCTCCTGCGGCGCCTGGTTATTCTGTTTCCATTCCCTGCTGGTCTGCAGGACCTTCCGGATCAGAAAGATCAGAAAAGCAGCAAAAACAACTAGCAGCACAACCAACAAAATATGGAAAAGGGTCTCCAGCATAATCATTCTCCTTAACAAAACTTATACTTACTGTTTCATTTTACCTGTCCTACAGGCAAATTGCTATTTACAAAGGGTTACAAAACGGCGCCGCAGGCAGAAAGAAGGGCATCCAAACGGATGCCCTTCTTCCCGAAGAATGTGTGTTTATGTCACTTAGAGAGCTGATTCTTAGCCCAGTGCTTGACTGCCGTCTGAACGGAAGCCGTGCCACCGGCAACAGCTACGCCTACTGCTACGCATTCCATGAGTTCTAACATAGTGGTGACCTCCAGGCTTTAAATTCTCTTTGAGTTAGCCTTTGCTAACTACAAGTCTATTGTACCGATATTCTGCCAGAAAGCAAGCCCTTTTTTGAAAAAAGAGAGAAAAGTTTTTGGTAAGCGGGTGCTGACTCGCCTGAAGGAAGGAAAAACACGCACTCCTTTTCAGGCAAGGCCAAAGACCTTTTGCATCAGTTGCACCACGGCGTGAATGCTTTCCGGGTCCCGGCTCGTGAACAGCAACCGGGAGGCACCGCCAATGCAAAAGGTAATTTTGTTTCTCCGATCCGGATCTTCCTCTTCCTGCAGGTAAATCTTCAGCAGTTCCTCTTCAAAATCCTTCAGCATGCCGGAGGTATTGCTTCCATACAGCGCACTTAGCGTATCTTCCTCTGCAAGGATGGCGTTCATCAGCGCGTACACGAAGCCTTCCATGTGTTCAAATGCCTGATCCGCCAGCTCGCAACCGTTCAGTAGGTCCTTTACAGTTTCTTTGCAAATGCTGTTGTGCAGACTCTCCATGGTCTCATAATGGGCATAGAATGTGGTTTTGTTAATCAGCGCCGCGTTACATAATTCTGTTACTTTCACCGGTGTCTCCTGCTGCTTCTTTAACGCCAGGTACGTTTCCCGGATTAGCTTTTCGGTCTTAATAAAACGCAGATCTTTTTTGTTAGCCATAAATAAACCCCTATTTTCTAAGAAGGTTGGATATCCTCCCGATTTAAAAGAACGTTTCTTGAATAAACAACTAAGGTTGTTTACAATCCTATCATGCACTCTTGCAGAAAACAAGGAGTCCTCTTATGAATAAAGGAAAACCCAAAGAACGGATCTACGTTTTACTGACCGATTATCCCAATCAACTGTCTCGCCTGATTAAAGGCATTGGATTCTGGAAGTATTCCCATGTGTCCATCAGCACCAGCCGCTACTTTCCCACCTTTTACAGCTTTACGGGAAAGAAAGGGTTTGTAACGGAGGATTACCGGCTCCACCCTACGTACAAGGGTAAGGAAGTTCCCTGCGCGCTTTTTGCTCTGCCGGTTACGGTAATCGAAAAAAAGAAAATTGAAGAAAAGATAGAGCAGCGGAAATCCCGGCCGGATCTGTTTAAATACAGTATTGGCGGCTTAATCCTGCTTTATCTTCACACCATTCCAAGGCAATATAAAAAAGATACCTGTGTAGGCTTTGTGGCCCGCACCATCAGCGAGTGCACCTCCTTAGTTTCCAACTATAAAAAAGAACTGTATAATCCCAACAAATTTCAATCCCGGTTTCAGGATCACCTGGTTTTTGAAGGATTTTTAAGCCGCATTTCCAAAAAGTCCTTTGCACTTTGACGTAAAGTGCAAAGAATGAGGCTGTCGTTTTTGATAAAAACGCAGAAAAAGCGGTCTAAACTTTGCACTTTTGTAAAAGTGCAAAGTTTAGCTCTTGTTAATTGTTTAACAGTAAGGTATGATGTTGCCTGTAAGAATTATTCACCCCCTATTCATTACTATTTCAGGAGGCAATAAAAACATGTATACCATCAAAGACATTAAAACCGATTTTTACGACATTGGACTGATTGACGTTTACGCAGTAGAACTGACCCTGGCAGACGAAGCCGGTGAAACCTACTACGTTCTGGCTGACCGCTTTGCCAACGAAACCCACTGCACCGTTTCCAAGCAGGCCATGATTGACAAGTACAATGACCGTGAAGCCTATGACAAGGCAGTTCACGTTGATGCCATGGAACGTTACAATTTCGGCAAGGGCCTGAACGTAGACGCTCTGATTCACACCAAGTTCCACGCTGCCATTACCGTTGCCGGTCTGGCCCTGGAAGATTATTGCATTGTTGCTGACCGCGAAGACAAGGTTTATGACGTCATTACCAAGTACATCAACCAGAAGCTGTCTGACCAGCCCTGCATTCTGTAATTATCTCATCCGGCACTACAACGGTTCTACCGCACCATAAGCGCAGAAAAAAGCCCTCACTGCTGTGAGGGCTTTTGTTATTGCTTCTGGTATTTGTTACAACAGGCAATTAGTCTTCTTTTTTGCTGAAGATGCCGGAAAGCTTATCTGCTACAAACGGAACAATGTCATTGACGGCAATGTCCTTCAGGCTTTCCAGAACGGTCGGGAGAAGCTGATCCTTTGCAAAAGAAACAACCATGGGAAGGAGCTTGTCCTTGCCAAGAGCAATGAGCTTTCCCTTTACCAGTTCAACCAGGGATTCTTCTTCCTTTACTTCGGTAACAGTGTTGTTTTCGTATTCCATATTGCGGTCCTCCTACAGACTGAATTTTGCTTTATTATAACCCATTCATTCCGGCGGTTCAATTGCTTACGGGAAGCAGGCCGGACATGGGGTATATCCCTTTTCCACCAGTTCTCCGTAGGTACCGTAATACAGGGTGCGCCCGTCCGGAACACGGCCGTATGGATACGGGTTGGTTGTGCCACCCCAATGGAAGATTTTAGTGTCATCTTCAATAATGTAATAGTACTTCGGCACTTCCGGATCCGGTTTTGTCTGCGATTCAGTGGTACTTTCCGTTGTAGACTCCGTGGTACTGGAAGTAGTGCTTGAAGTAGTACTGGAAGTTGTTGTGGTGGTAGTCGTGGTTGTAGTTGTGGTGGTTGTTATGGTTGTGCTTGAGTTTGTGCTTGCAGAGGTGTTTTCTTCCGAAGATGCTGTTGTGCTTGGAATAACCGCATCCGATATTACAACAATTTCTGTTGTCTTTCCTGAGGTTGGAACAAACACCTGTCTTCTGGTTGTACGATGAAGAATATGGGTACTAATCCAGCTTTGTCCTTCGGAAGATGTTTCCGTTTCAGAGGATTCTTCTGAAGATGGGTCAGAATTGGTCTGAGCGGTAGTGGTCTTGGAACTCAGGTCATATTCGTATAACGTATGTGGCCGGGTTTCCGAATTCAGATCCTGCAAGTGATTGTGTACCATCAGAGTGGCACCGGCACAGAAGACACTAAAACTTAAAATCATGGCAATGATAGTAGATGGTTTCATTGTCCCCCGCTCCTTTCACTTTCATTTTCTATATAGGTGTGGATTGTTTAAAATCCAAATAACGACATCTGGCTGGATTCCGGTAGTCCTTCCAGAGCGCCAAGACTCCGAAGAGATTCAATAACGGCAGAAGAGACTCCGGCTCTTCTGGTAATGTCTTCTATGGAAAGGTATTCCCCTTCTCCGTCGTCTTTGGCAGCTTCCAGCGCGCGTGCCGCACTAACCCCCAGTCCTTTAATACTGGAGAACGCCAAGCGTATTTTACCACATTCTATGGTAAAAGTGGTAGCTTTTGACTGATAAAGATTGATTGGCAGGAATTCTATGCCGCGGGCCAGCATCTCCTGCACTACCTGCAAACCGGTAAATTCGTTTTGCAGGGTGGCGCTGGCGTCCCGGCCCAAGGCCTTGATTTCCTGCATCCGGCCGCGTACATAATCCTTGCCCGCCAGGATGGCCTGGGCATCCAGATCTTCTCCGCGAACCGTCAAGAACGTAGCGTAATATTCCACCGGTTTGTAAATTTTAAACCAGGCCAGTCGCAGGGCTGCGCTGACATACGCGGCCGCGTGGGCTTTCGGGAACATGTATTTAATCTTAAAGCAGGAATCCACGTACCACTGCGGAACGTTGTGTTCCTTCATGGCGTTGATATGTTCTTCCGTTAACAGCTTGGTGGCTTTACCCTTACGGGTAATTTCCATAATTTTGAAGGCCATGTCCGGTTCCAGACCATAGTGCATCAGGTCAACCATGATGGAGTCACGGGTACCGATAACTTCGGAAATGGTACAGGTTCCATCCTTAATCAGTTCCTGTGCGTTGCCCAGCCAAACGTCCGTACCATGGGACAGGCCGGAAATCTGTAACAGGTCAGAAAAGTTCTTTGGCTTGGATTCAATCAACATGCCCCGTACAAACGGCGTACCCATTTCCGGAATACTTAAGGTGCCGGTTTCACAGTCAATGTCTTCGGCTGTAATGCCCAGTGGTTCCGGGCTGGTAAACAGTTTGTAAATTTCCGGATCACAGATATCTACGTCCATAACCGAAAGGCCGGTCATATCTTCCAGATACTTATACATGGTGGGAACATCGTGGCCCAGGTTATCCAGCTTCAGGATGGTGTCATGCAGGAAGTGGAAGTCAAAGTGCGTGGTTTTCATACCCTTGTCCGGGTCATCTGACGGATACTGCACTGCGGTAAAGTCCGTTACATCATAACTGTTAGGTACAACAACCATGCCACCCGGATGCTGACCGGTGGTCCGTTTAACGCCGGTACAGCCATTTACCAATCTGGAAATTTCCGCACTGTTGGCGGTAATCTGCTTTTCTTCCAGATATTTTACTACATATCCGTAAGCGGTTTTGTCGGCTACCGTGGCAACGGTTCCTGCCTTGAACACGTGGTCTTCACCGAACAGCTCAATGGTGTAGTGGTGGGCCTGGTTCTGATATTCCCCGGAGAAGTTCAGGTCAATATCAGGGCTCTTGTCCCCTTTAAAGCCAAGGAAAGTTTCAAAGGGAATATCATGACCGTCCCGCCACATCGGCGTGCCGCATTCCGGGCAGTTCTTCGGAGGAAGGTCATAACCGGAACCCACTTCGCCGTGCAAGAAGAATTCCGTATGTTTACAGGCCGGATTGGTGCAGCGATAATGCGGCGCCAACGGGTTTACTTCCGAAATACCGGAAGCATGCGCAACAAAGGAGGAACCGACCGATCCACGGGAGCCGACATAATAGCCGTGTTCTTCCGAGTTGGCCACCAGCTTCTGCGCAATCATGTACAGAACGGCAAAGCCGTTTTTAATAATAGAGTTTAATTCTTTTTCCAGACGCTTGGAAACATACTCAGGAACCGGATCGCCATAGAGTTCTTTGGCCTTGTTCCAGCACAGATCCTGCAGTTGTTCTTCCGCTCCGTCAATGGACGGCGGGAAGCTGCCGTTTGGCACCGGACGAATCCGTTCCACCTGATCGGCAATCAGGTTCGGGTTGGTAATGACAACCTTTTTAGCAAGCTCTTCGCCTAAGTAAGAAAAGTCCTGCAGCATTTCTTCCGTGGTCTTCAGGTACAACGGCGGCTGCCGGTCCGCATCTGTAAAGCCCTGGCCCGCCATGATAATGGCACGGTACTGGGCGTCCTGCGGATCCATAAAGTGCACGTCTCCGGTGGCAACAGTCAGCTTGCCGCGTTCATCCGCCAGTTGCATAATTTTGCGGTTGATGGCGTGCAGGTCTTCTTCGGAGCTAAGGCGCGGCGGCATCATTTTCATTTCCTTGCTGGCCTTGTCCTTCACGTAGTAAGGACGCAGCAGGAATCCGTTGTTGCCGTCCGGCTGGATTTCCATGTAGTCATAAAAGTCGGCAATTTCCGCCAGCCGTTCTTCCGGTTCTCCGTTGCGAACCGCCGTAAACAGTTCACCGGCTTCACAGGCGGTGCCAATCAGCAGGCCTTCCCGGTTAACTGCCAGGTCTGATTTCAGAGTAACCGGTTTCCGATAAAAATGCTCTGTATGGGCACGGGAAACCAGCCCGTACAGGTTCTTCAGACCAACATTGTTGGTTACCAGAATAATAATGTGGTAATACCGGTCTTCCTTGTTTTTCAGTTTGGTCTGAATTTTTTCCCAGTCCGTTTCCCCGGTTTTCAGGTCATCATAAACATAACCTTCTACGCCATAAATGACCTTGATTCCGGTGGATTCTGCCGCGCCGAAGGCAGCAGGATATCCCTGCAAAACACCGTGGTCCGTAATGGCAACTGCACGGTGCCCCCAGGAAGCGGCCCGTTTGACCAATTCTCCGGCATCTGTCATGGCATCCATCATGGACATGTTACTATGCAGATGCAGCTCTACGCGCTTTTCCCCGTCATAATTGTCCTGGCGATTGATTTTTTCCACCTTGGCAATGTGTTGCGCGTCCAATACGTTTTCACTTTTATATTTATCATACATGACGTCCCCGCGAATGATGAGGGTCATGCCGTTTTTCAGCTGTTGTAACAGGCCCTTCACAACGTCTGCACGTTGGAACAGCTTTACCGGATAGGCTCCGGTGTCATCCATAATATTAAAGGTAATAATCCGGCTGCGACCATCTCTGGTTTCCCTGATGTCCAGGTCAAAAACGTCACCCCAGACCACAACCTGGCCGTCATCCGCCTGTACATCTTTAATGGGCTTTGGCAATTTCTTTACGGCGGTTCCGTAAATAATTTTTGCCGTTTCCAGATACAGCGGAATGCCGTCTATAATCTTATGTTCTTTGGGCTTCTTTTCTTCGTGGAATTCTTCCTTGGCCTGGGCTTCCCCCTGCTTTTGCAGTTCTTTAAAGGACTCTTCTTCTACTGAAATTTCGGTAACGCCGTCAAAGATAACCTGCAACTGCACGCCGTAATCCCGGGCAATAATTTTGGTAATGGCAGTGTCGGCACCAATGCTCTTTAAAATATCTGCCCCGCCATGGGTCAGGTGAATTCTTAATTCCTTCTGTTCCAGGGAAAATCCGCTTCCGGTTAAAAAGCCGTTGGTAGCCGGTACTTCTTTTTTCAGTGTTTCCAAAACCTGCGGCATGGCAGACAACTGGAATCCGGGCTCTGCAACGCGGACGTGCAGCAACACCTGATCCAGATGCAGCTGCTGTGTCAGTTGCGTCTGAAAAAGAAGCTGTTCCGTCTCTTCCACCGGCCGGTCTGCCAGCAGGGACAGTTCCAGGGTGCGGGATGCTTTATATAATTTAATTTGTTCCACTTTAGCTGCTTTCAGGGCAGGAGAAAGCAGCCCTGCATCCGGGAAAGAAAACAGTTCTGCAACACTACGTTCTGACAACTTTATAACCTCTCTATTTCTTCTAACAGTGCGGTCAGAAGTTCCTCTTCCGGAACCTTCTTCAGCACTTTTCCTTTTTTGAAAATAATGCCAACGCCATTTCCGCCGGCAATGCCGATATCGGCCTGTGCGGCCTCTCCGGGGCCGTTGATGGGACAGCCCATGACGGCTACCGTAATTTTTTTGTTCAGCTGTTTCAGTTCTTCTTCTACAGCGGTGGCAAGACCAATCAGGTCAATCTGGGTACGGCCACAGGTAGGACAGGAAATAAACTGCGGAGTATCCGGCAGAAGATCCAGTGCCCGCAAAATATCTTTTGCGGCCTTAACTTCTGCCACAGGGTCATCCGTTAAGGAGACACGGATGGTATCACCGATGCCATCCGCCAGCAGGGACCCGATGGCAATGGCCGATTTAACGCTACCCTGTGCGGCGGTTCCGGCTTCGGTCAGCCCCAGGTGCAACGGGTAATCCGAACGTTCTGCCACAGTACGGCAGGCCTGAATCAGCGTTCGAATATCCGAGGACTTCGGAGACAGGATAATGTCATGAAAGTCAAATTCTTCTAAGAAAGCGGCACATTGTAAAGCGGATTCCGCCAGGGCTTCCGCCGTGGCACCGCCGTACTTTTCCAGCAATTCCGGTTCCAAAGAGCCGGAATTGACACCGACGCGAATAGGCACTCTGTGCTGCTTACACTTTTCCACTACTTCGGCCAGTTGCGGCCGGGTACCAATGTATCTTGGATTAATCCGTATTTTATCTATGCCGGCGTCTATGGCCAGCAGGGCCAGGTTGTGGTTGTGCTGAATGTCCGCCACCAGGGGCACTTTAATTTCCTGTTTCAGTGCCACAATGGTGTCAATATCCTGCAAGCCGGAAACGGAAAGCCGGATGAGCTGGCATCCGGCCTCTTCCAGTTGCTTTGCCTGGCTAAGATTGGAAGGAATGTCCCCCTGTGGCGCATTCAGCATGGATTGCACCACAATCGGGGCCCCGCCGCCGATTTGTAGTGTTCCAACCTGTACTGCTCTGCTCATGACAGACGCTCCTTCTAAAAGAATTTTTTAATGTCGGATGCGGTTACTACCAGCATTAGGCAAAGTAACGCCGCAATTCCAATGAAATTCAGGGCTGCTTCCAACGTTTTTGGCGGCTTTTTACCGGTAACGGCTTCAAAGGCAATCAGCCAGAAACGCCCGCCGTCCAGTCCCGGAAACGGCAGTAAATTAAAGACGCCAAGGTTAATGGCCAACAGGGCCAGCAGGTACAGTAACGAACTGTAGTCTGTACTCTTGACGGCAGAAGTGGTGGTTTGCGCAATAACGGAAACCGTCCCCACCGGTCCGGACAAATCTGAAAGCTGGTATTTGCCCCGTGCCAGATCAAACAGGCTGTCCCAAACCATACGGAAAATACTTAAGGAATTTAAGAAGGCATATTTGGGAACCGTGGTAAAGCTGGGCTTAACCCCTTTTACGGTAAAGTCATACTGCAGGGACTTGTTGCCGTCTTCATCTTCTGACATGGCAAACTTAACGCGGTCTACCGAAACGGTTTCCCCGTTCCTTTCTACCACAAAGTCTATGACCCCATCCGGATCCTTGGCCATGAAATAGGCCAGATCCATGCTGGTTAAAATTTTGTTTCCGTTTACGCCAATGACCTTGTCCCCGGCCTGCAGGCCCTGGGATTCCGAGGCCGCATTTTCTGCAAAAGAGGAAATGGTTGTGGTTCCGATTTTGCTGAAGGTGCCGACCAGAATGACCATAACCAGAAAGCCGGTCAACAAATTGACCGTGGCACCGGCCAGGATAATCAGGGCCCGTTTCCACGGTTCTTTGGCGTTAAAGGAGCGGGAGTCATCCGAGTCTTCGGACTCTCCTTCCATGGCACAATAGCCGCCGACGGGAAATAAACGCAGATTATAATCCGTCTCTTTCCCGTGGATGCCAAACAGTCTTGGTCCCATGCCTATGGAGAACTCATTGACTTTGACATCAAAAATACGTGCAAGCAGAAAGTGACCCAGTTCATGGGTCAGGATCAGGAAGCCGAAGCATAAAATGGCAACAATGATACCAATGGCTGTGGTCATAGTTAAAATACCTCTTCCGGTCTCCATCCGGCTCTGTCATTTACCGTTTCCCGGGCTTCCCGGTCTGCGGCCAGAACATCGGATAAGGTAAATGTTTCCTGCGAATGGCAGGCATCCATGGCTTCCGCCACCAGTTCCCCAATTTCCAGGAAGGAAATGCGGCCGGCACGGAACAGACTGTTGGCCTGTTCATTAGCGGAATTGGCCGCCGTCGGATACAATCCGCCGCGGCGGATGGCCTCCCGGCAAATGGCAAGGCAATCAAAGGTTTCCATATCCGGCTTGGCAAAATGCAACGTGGCAAGCTCTGTCAGATCCAGTTCTGCAGCCGGACTTGGCAGACGCTCCGGATAGGTTAATGCGTACTGAATGGGGATGGCCATGTCCGGCACACCCAGCTGTCCAATAACAGCATTGTCTTCAAGCTGAATGGCACTGTGCAGGATACTTTCCCGATGCACCAGTACCTCTATCTGATCTTCCCGGACACCAAAAAGCCAACAGGCTTCTATAATTTCCAGGCCTTTATTCATTAAGGTAGCAGAGTCAATGGTAATTTTTGCACCCATACTCCAGTTGGGGTGCTGCAGGGCCTGCTGCACGGTAACGTGTTCCAGTTCAGCTCGTGTCTTTCCAAAAAACGGGCCGCCACTGGCGGTCAGCAGGATTTTCTTCAGTGCACGGTCCTGCTGTGGTGAAGCCTGCAGACACTGCCAGATGGCAGAGTGCTCGGAGTCTACCGGCAAAAGTGGCACACCCCGCTGCTGTGCGGCATCCATGACCAATTGCCCGCCGGCCACCAGGCTTTCCTTGTTGGCCAGGGCAATTCTTTTGTCCGCATGAATGGCGTCCAGCGTCGGAACCAGACCGGCAATGCCGACAATGGCATTGAACACCGTGTCTGCTTCCGTGTCCGCAGCGCATTCACAGACACCGGAGATGCCGGACAGCACCCGGGTGTCCGTATCTGCAATGCGGAGTTTTAAATCGGCAGCAGCGGTTTCATCCAATAAAGCCGCTTTTGCCGGATGAAATTCCCGGATCTGCTGCTCCAGCAGGTCCGTGTTACGGTTTGCCGTCAGCGCAGCCACCGGCAGGTTCCGTGCCCGGCAAACCGCCAGCGTCTGTGTTCCCACAGAGCCGGTAGACCCCAGAAGGGATAAAGATTCTGTCATAATACGAAAAATTCCTTTACTTACAGCATGTAAAGGACTACTGCCACATACAACGTGGGAGCAACCACCAGTACGGAGTCAAAGCGGTCCATAATACCACCGTGACCCGGAATCAGGTTAGAGTAGTCTTTTACACCGTAGTTGCGTTTGATAAGGGAAGCCATTAAATCGCCGAACATAGAGAGAATGGACAGGGCAATGATAATCAGGATGAACATTCCCCAACCCATAAACATCGGCTTTAAAGCAAACCAGTGCGCAAAGGCAGCCCTGGTCAGACACATAAAGGCCACGTTGCAAACCACACCGCCAACGGCACCTTCCCAGGATTTTTTCGGGCTTAATACCGGAGTCATCTTGTGCTTGCCGAATTTGGATCCGACAAAATAAGCAAAGACATCCGTAAACAGCGCCGTTGCTACGCCCATCCACAGCAGGAAGGCGTTTTCGTGTTTGTCAATTTCCGGATACACCTTGTAGAAATCCGAAATCAGCGGGATGGTGGCAAAGCCGATTGGCACAATAAAGGAAGCGTAAATGGTAACCGCCAGATCCTGGAACGGAATGTGTTCAAAGTCAATAACGGTCATAACCACCAGTACCAGTACATAAATGATGCAAAGAATGCTGATGGGGAATTTGCTCATGTAAACCAGGCCAAGTGGCAGGGCGCAGGAAAAGACAATGGATACTATGCGCAGCGGCAGACTTTTGACCCCCGCTACCTTTGTAATTTCATAACAGGCGCCGGCCGCCAGCAGAGCCATAATGACGTCTACTACCGGCGTATACATACCAACCCAGACGCCAATCAGGATAATGGCAATTAAGATGCCTGAAAGAATACGTGTTTTCATACCGTCATAATTTCCTTTTCTTTGGCTTCGGCAATTTCGTCAATCTGTTTGCCGTATTTGTCAGTCAGCTTCTGTACCTTACCTTCTTCATCTTTCAGGTCATCTTCGGTAATTTCCTTGGCTTTCAGCTGCTTTTTCAGGTCATCCATGGCGTCCCGGCGTACATTGCGGATTGCTACTTTGGCTTCCTCTGCGCGCTTGGCAATGCCCTTGGCCAGTTCCTTACGGCGGTCCCCGTCCAGGGTCGGGAAGGTCAGACGGATTACGTTACCGTCATTCTGCGGGTTAATTCCGATGTCGGAGGTCTGGATGGCTTTTTCAATTGCCTTCAGCAGGGATTTGTCCCACGGCGTAATGACCAGGATTCTGGCTTCGGCTACGGAGACAGAGGCCAGCTGGTTTACCGGAGTCGGGGTTCCGTAATAGTCTACGGTTACTCTGTCCAGTACGTTCGGATTGGCACGACCAGCGCGGATTTCCGCATAATCTTCTTCCAGTCTGGCAATGGCTTTCTGCATTCTGCTTTCAGCTGCTTCATAATTTCCCATAAAAGTCACCTCTTATATTCTTATACATTTTTTATTACTTTGACGAAACCAGGGTTCCGATTGGCTCTCCGCTGACGGCACGCACAATATTCTTCGGATCATTCAGGTTGAAGACTAAGATATTGATGCCGTTGTCCCGGCAGATAGATGCCGCTGCAGCATCCATAACGGAAAGGCCCTTGTTTAACAGGTCCGTCTGCGTCAGGGTGTCAAATTTGACTGCATCTGCATACTTGTTTGGGTCCTTGTCATACACACCGTCCACGTTGGTAGCCTTAAAAATAACTTCGGCTTCCATCTGTGCGGCCCGCAGGGCGCCGGCCGTGTCAGTGGAAAAGAACGGGTGGCCGGTTCCGGCCCCAAAAATGGTTACCGTTCCGTTGGCCAGGGAGTCCCGCACCTTTACGGTATCAAACAATTCTGCAATAGGCTCCATGGCCACAGCGGAATATACCTTGGCCGGAACCCCTTTCTGGATCAGCGTGTCAGCAAAGCAAATGGAGTTCATAACCGTACCTAACATGCCGATAGAATCGGCTGCCACCCGGTCCATGCTTCCACTGGAGCGGCCGCGCCAGAAATTGCCTCCGCCAATAACAATACCGACTTTTACACCCATGTCGGTAATCTCCTTGACAGCGTCGGCAATCGGCTCAATAACAGTAAAATCAAAGCCATGGCCCTGTTCGCCGGCCAGTACTTCACCGGACAGCTTCAGCAAAATTTTAGAAAATTTTGGTTCCATAAAAACCTCTTTCCGCCACATGGAGAACCATGCAGACTTCTACCTGTAAATCATTCAGTTTATTCTACCGTAAATGCGGGTGCTAGTAAAGCTGAAAACAGGCTGAATCGCCCGGCGGAATCCGGCAAAAATTTTGGAGAGTCCTGCTGTAATTTATTAATTATTTCTAAAAAGATTGCGATTTGTGCATAATTTTTAAGATTTTTTTCAGAGTAGACTTCTTTAATAAGGATGAGGAGGAATGCTTTATGCAAAAAACGTTACGTAAGCTACTCGGGCTGACGCTCAGTCTTAGTATGTTCGGTAGTGTTGCCACTGTGGCCGCCAATGCGGTAAAAGCAGAAAGCATGCACTACCAAAATTATACGGTTATGGGGGACAGTATTGCTTCCGGGTATGGCACAGACAACTATTTTGGAGGAGAAAAAGAAAAGATTCAGGATGAGCGCATTGTGGAAGGCACCTATGCGGATCTGGTGTCCCAGGGGGTCAAAGCGGAAAATACGGTTTCCGTTGCCCACAGCGGATGGAGAACCACGGAAATTCTGCGGGTCCTGAAGGATGATTACACCCTGGTAGATGACACCCGGATTCTGCAGGATATGAGTGACTTCTACCTTCGTGCGCTGACCATGCTGCCCAAGGAACAATTTTATTACCGGGATGACAACGGCGAATGGGCGCAGGATGAAAATCATATGTACTTAATTCAGCCGTCCATTAAGAAGCGTATTAAAGACAGAGTCAGCTCTGCCGATTTAATTACCATTCAGTTCGGCAGCAATGACATTTATTCCACGGCACTGTCCACCACATACAATAAGTATGAACAGATTTTGGAAAAGACCGGCCTGTTTGATCTGAAAATTGAAGGGCAGGAAGATTTGGAGCACGCCTTTTCCGTTTTGCTGGAAGTAGCAAAAGTTTCCGGTCAGTTTTCCATGGTGCTGGCTGACTATTTCAAGGAATTGGAAAACGGATTTGCCACCTATAAAAAGAACATGCCCATGGTTCTGGAAGAAATCCGGAAACTGAATCCGGACGCCAAAATCCTGATTGTCGGCGTGGCCAACCCCACCAGTATCACCGGCGATTTACCCCTGAAGATCTGGGACTACTCCGAACTTTACGCCGCACGCATTAACGGATGGACCAGTTCCTTCTGCAAATCCAATGGCTGCCTCTTTGCCAAGTGTGACACCATTGACTACTACGGGATTGCCGCACTGGATACGGACAAACTGATTCCGTTTGATGAAGATATTAAATATTCCGCCGTCAAGATGATGCACCCGACCGAAACCGGGCATCAGCAGATGGCAGAGGAAATTCTGGGCGTTTTACAGGACGACTGGGATGCAGAAGTTGCCGCAACGGTGGCTGACATAAAAGAGCAGTCCAAGGAGGTAACTGACACGCAAATTCTGGCTTCCCTGTCTTCCCTGATTGGATAAGGAGGCTGCTTTATGAAAAAGTTACAGAAGAATTTACAGAAGAAGCTGACTTCCCTGCTGCTGGCCATCTGCCTTTTGGCCGCACTTTGCATTCCTGCGCTTGCCGCCGGAAAGAAGTCGGATCAGACCTTTCATTATGTTACCTTAGGAGCCTCCAACACCAACGGATACGCCTTGCACGGCTACCTGACGGAGGACCTTTACGCCAACCCGGTTTTAAAGCCGGAGGACGGAACACCGGGCATTTCCGGATACCGGACTGTGGTGCCCTATTCCTATCCCGCTCTGGTTGCTGATTATTACCGGAATAAGGGATACACGGTGGACCACGCCCAGCTGGCGCAAAGTGCCATGCGTGTGGAAGAACTCCGTTTCTTATTGGACGAAAACTTCACCACGGACGAATACATGCGCTGGCGCTTTTATGCAGAAGACAAGCCATCCACCTGGTGGTACAACAGCCTGGATGACCTGCGTAAAGACTATAAGGAAAGCATTGCAGAAGCAGACCTGATTACCTATGACATGGGTCTGAACAACTTCGGCGTTTACCTGACCAACCGCCTGCTCAGCGGCGATTACGGTAACGACTTATCCTATGTCATCGGTTCCGACTACGCTTCCCGTTTCTACAAAATCAGGGCCGAGCTGGAGAAAGGCGTTACTTCCCTTTCCCTTGGCCTGGTAAAGCAGGAGGACCTGGATACCCTGGACAATTTACTGGATACCATTGCCTATGCCCTACTCGGCTACTGCGTCAACTTTGACGCCACCATGAAGATTATCCGGGAACTGAATCCGGATGCCACCATTGTGGTTCTGAATGTTCAGAATATTATGGACAGCCTGGATGTCAGCTACAAGGGAATTCCTATTCCACTGGGTGACATTATGGGCATTGCGGTCAATATGGCAAACTCCTATACTTCCCTGGCTTCCCCGTACAAGAATGAGTACCTGTATGCGGATGCCATCCAAAACGGGCGAGTTACCTGCTTTATGGATCAATTAGCGGATTACAATGGAGACCCGTCCACCATTACCCAGGATATGAAGGATTGCTATGATGTCTATGACACTTCCCTACCGCTTTACCTGAAGTTCCGTGTGGCTGCCAGAATCTGTGTTGCCAAAGGTTATTGCCCGGCCACCTGGACCGTCAACGACACGGAATTTAAGAAACACCTGCCGCAGTTCGTTTCCCTGTGTGAAAAGAACTGCCCGGATTTCTATGAAAAAGTCATGACCGCGGAATACGATGCTATGACCACGCTCTTCCAGGCCGGCCTTTCCACCAATCCGGTTCCGGTAGATGACGTTCTCAGCAGTGGTGACATTTCCAAGCAGGAAGATGCTTTGGTAAGCGGTATTTATGATGTTATGAATCAGGTAGCCGACACCTATCTTGCCGGCGGTACCTATACCGAAGAGCAGTGTCAGGCCGCCATCAACAAGCTGCTTGCCACAGATGATATGAAGGCCGTTGCCGCCATCGGTGTCCGCGCCTCCATTGGCAACACGTTCTTCAGCCACCCCAACCGGCAGGGCTGCCAGGAACTTTATGACGCTGTTATTTACGCCATTGAGCACGGCTCAACCGGCACACAAGTTGCGCTAAAAGAAGCCCCTAATGTTTTGGTAAAGAAGCCGGTAAACACCCTGCTTCGTTCCCTGAAAAACTTAATTGGCTGATTTCCCGCCGTTATAGCGGCATGGTCCCCCGGGTCAGGACGGAACTTTTTCCGCGCCTCCCCGGGGGATTTTTTCAGTTGTTCTGGATTTTTCCTTGATTTGTTCGGTTTTCTCCTTTTTAATAAGAAGTGAGGAGGAATGTATTTA
This sequence comes from Muribaculaceae bacterium, assembly GCA_963620745.1. Taxonomy (GTDB): domain Bacteria; phylum Bacillota; class Clostridia; order Oscillospirales; family Acutalibacteraceae; genus RUG420. The sequence continues at coordinate 17,087 of CAVFBE010000013.1, forward strand.
TGAAAAAAGCTCTGTATAAACTACTTGCCGTTACCCTAAGCCTGAGTTTATGTTCCGGTGTGTTTGCCGTGGCCGCCTATGCCAAAGAAGCCAGTCCGGAAAGCATGTATTATAACACTTACACTGTTATGGGAGACAGTATTGCTGCCGGATATGCCACGGATAATTACTGGGGCGGAGAAATCGGAAAAGTAGACGATGATCGTGTGGTAGAAGGAACCTACGCAGATTTGGTTTCCCAAGGGGTGAATGCCAAAAACACCATCCCCATTGCCCACTGTGGCTGGCGAACAACCGAAATGCTGCGTGTCCTGCAGGACGACTTCACCTTGGAAGATGACACCGGACTGTTACAAGGCTTAAGCGAATATTGCCTGACCGCCTTGTACTCCATGCCGGACGAAGAGCTTTATGTGAAAGATAAAGACGGTGAATGGGCTGTAGACGAAAACGGTCTGCGTATTATCCAGCCGTCCGTAAAAGAGCACTACAAAAAATCCATCCAGTCTGCAGACCTGATTACCCTTCAGGTTGGCTGCAATGATGTTTATGCCAACGCACTGACAGAAACCGTAGTCAAATATGAATACCTGCTGAAGGCCGCCGGTACGTTAAACAAGAAGTTACAAGGCATGGAAAGCCTGGAAGAAGCCTTTGATACCCTGTTAAAGCTTGCCGAAGTATACGGACTGCTGTCCAATGTATTAGCCATCTACTTTGACGCTTTGGAAAACGGCTTTACCACCTACAAAGAATACATGCCGCAGGTTATTGATGAAATTCAAAAACTGAATCCGGATGCCAAGCTTTTAATTGTCGGCGTTGCCAACCCGGCCAGTGCCACCGGTTCCAGACCTGTTAAAATTTGGGATTATTCTGAAATCTATGCTGCCCGTATGAATTCCTTTGATCAAAAACTGGCAGAAGAAAAAGGATGCCTGTTTGCCAAGTGCAATAGCATTGACTACTACGGTCTTTCCGCACTGGATGCTGATATGTCTCCTTCTGATGAAAACTACAAATACCTGCTGGTTAAGATGTCTCATCCAACAGAAGAAGGCCACCGGCAAATGGCAGAAGAAATCTTAAACGTTCTTCAGGAAGACTGGGACTCTACCGTTCAGGAAACCGTTGCAGAAATGGAAGAAGACACAGATGCCTTAATTAAAATTGAACTGATGGTATCCCTTGAAATTGTCATTGGCTAAGTTCCCGAAGCAATAGCCAACAGTAGAAACCAAAAACAGACGGAAGTCCTGCATTACTGCAGGACTTCTCTTTTTTGTCTATGCTTTTGTGTTTTTCGCAAGGTTAATTTTTATGCCGTTTGTTTGATTCCTTCTTAATAGTTGTCTGCTACCACGGCACCGCCGCCCAGGACTGTGGTTGTGTTGGCAACGCACATCATGGTAATCAGAATGGCATTTACAATGGCGCACAGATATGGATTGTTGGTTTTTTTGTAAATAAAGCGCGTCATAAACGGCGTTACAAAAAGATAAATCATGGCTGGGAACAGCCAGATTCCACTGATGCGGAATCCTTCGGTGGAGTACCACTTCAGGGCGCCGGTGGCGACAAAGGTAATGTACTGAATCGCCACGAAGATGAATCCACCAAGGCCGTTAAAGCAGCTCAGAATCAGGTTGTTGCACTTTCCACCGATGGTATTGTAGTTAACGCTATTAAAGGAAATCGAGTTAACAACATAGAATACCAGGAACAGCGGCAGATAGCGAAGACCGATTAGTACTTTGTCTGCGTCAAATGCCTTCAGGGTAAGAACCCACAGACGGAAGTCTGTCTTGAAGAAGTAATCTGCAAAGAACAGAATCAGGAACGCAAGAGCTGTCGTCAGCACAGCCAGAACCAGAGTCCTCCACAGATTGGACAGGCTGATCTTTACGCCCCGGTCGGCCAGATTGAAGCCATTCTTTTTCCCGTAACAGAAATAGTAAAGCAGCAGCATAATCAAAGAGAACGCACCACAAAGAGCGCACCAGACACCCATGGTCAGCGGACCAGTCTGCACAAAGAACTTGGTTGTCTTAGAGTATACATTCACAATGGTCCAGTAGTAACTGAGTCCGGAGAAAGCCGCACACAGTACCATAGGAACCCAGAACCAGGCTTTTCCCTTTCCGCCGCTGACCACAATGGGGCCGACCGGCGCTTTTGCCTTCAGTGCGCCGAAGTACCTGGTGTCCAGCATCACGCACATAAAGGACAGTACAAAGGATACAATTCCAACCAAACCCAGGAAATTGAAGAGGGACTTCCATTGCCAAACCTGTTTATTGGCAGCAATCGGATTTGGCGCACCGAACGCATCTTCAAAGAACTGTACACCATAGCCAACGCAGGTAGCAGAAAAGTGTACCCACGGATGCGTACAGGTCGGCTGATAAATGACGCGGAACACGCCGTCCTTTTCATAATATTGCCCAGCTACTACGTCAGCAACGCCTTCATAACCATCATTAAAGTTGACAAAGTTTCTTGCGTCCGGAGTGGTCAGGAACTGCCGCGGGGCAGTGTCATTTCCGTCTTCATCTGTAGTCCAGTAGAAGAATTCGTCATACTTGTCTGCAATAATACCGACGTATCTGTCCCCCAAGTCTGCACTATGGTCTACGCCAGTATCGTCGGTCCAGGTAGAGGCCTGGTACAATACTGCAGAAATCAGCGGGGTTTCCCGTTCGTTATCAATGGCAACTGCCATATCACAGGCCGCGCCGCCGCTGGAATGCCCGGTAACCGCAATCTTACTTTGGTCTACATACGGTAATGTTCCGGCAAGTTCTACTGCCGCATCCAGGCCGACTGCTGCAGAATACAGGTCTTCTGCGTTTGTGCTTTCTGTGTCACCGTGACCATGCATATCAACGGCAAGCACCACATATCCGCGACGTGCATATTCTACCGAATACAGATCCTGCATTTCCTTATTGTTGTACCAGCCTTCTACCGTAATGATACACGGTACAGGTGCATCTGCAGTAGCTGCATCCGGCTTATACAGCAAAGTACTAACCTCATAGCCGGCGCTGTCTACCAGACGTAGCTCTGATACTTTAACCTTGCCAAAGCTGCTCTGAACGGCAGACGCAACAATGGCGCTGATTAAGCATACAGCCAGAGAAATGCACAACCATAACTTTGCTTTCTTGCTTTTCACGAAAACTCCCACCTTTCTTTTGCTGATTCGTGAATTCCTTGCGAAACACTACCTGTCTTTTTCAGACCAACACCTGAATGGACACGGTAATTTACGCTATAACAATGTCACGCTATCATAAAAAGCTTGTGAAATGCTTAAGGATGGGGATTTCAGCAACTTTGTGTAAAAAAGCAAAAAAGAACAGCTATCAGAAACTGACAGCTGTTTATGGTTGAAGATTATGTTATACTGTTGATGTGACTGTGCTTTTTTGTAAGAAAAAACCAGCACAACCGGTGCTGGTTTTTAGTGGAGGCACCACCCAGATTTGAACTGGGGCATCAAGGTTTTGCAGACCTCTGCCTTACCACTTGGCTATGGTGCCAGATAAAAAATGGAGCGGATTACGGGGCTCGAACCCGCTACCTCCACCTTGGCAAGGTGGCGCTCTACCAGATGAGCTAAATCCGCAAGTAATGGTGCTTCCGGTCGGAATCGAACCAACGACACGAGGATTTTCAGTCCTCTGCTCTACCAACTGAGCTACAGAAGCACAAAATGGCGACCCGAAACGGGCTCGAACCGTCGACCTCTAGCGTGACAGGCTAGCGTTCTAACCAACTGAACTACCGGGCC